>JACZXN010000021.1 GCA_022571575.1 Chloroflexota bacterium
TGCCCTCTTGGGTCAGCCGGGAACGGTCCAGCGAAACGGCCAGACCGAAGTCCCCAATCTTGGCGGTGCCATCAGCAGTCAGCCACACGTTGCCCGGCTTGAGGTCCCGGTGGACGATTCCCCGAGAGTGGGCAAACTCCAGACCTCGGCAGGTCTCTTGGGCGATCTTGACCGCTTGCTCTAAGGGAAGCAGGTGATCTGGGGCATCTTCTATCAAGCCTTCAACGTCGCCGCCGCCCATTAGCTCGGTGACCATGAAAGTCTGGTCGCCTTCCTGACCTAGGTCGAAGACAGTTACGATGTGCGGGTGGGAGCCCAACCGTCCCATGGCCTGGGCTTCACGTTGGATGCGCGTGCGGGAGGTTTCGTCCAGACCCTCGGTCTTGATCAGCGCGAAGGCCACTTCCCGGTCCAATGTGGTGTCCTGGGCCAAGTAGACCTTTTTCTTGCCGCCTT
Organism: Chloroflexota bacterium; assembly: GCA_022571575.1. The sequence continues at coordinate 457 of JACZXN010000021.1, forward strand.
CTCCCAGGAATCTCTGGACTTGGTAGCGGCCGTTGGAGAAAGAGGTGGGCTGGTCTGGGGGTGCTGCAGGGATTGTAGCCGGCGAGGAGCCTGAGGGCTGGGCTATTGATGGACCGGGGGTAGATCCCAATGCCCGCTCCACCGTTGCGAGGAATGTCAGCCCGTCACTGTTCTCAGGGTCGATGGCCAAGACCGCCTGGGCGGCTTGACGCACCGCTTCCCAGTCGTATCTGGCGATGGCTTGATCCGCCTCGTCTAATAGACGCTCGACGCGCCGCTGGAAACGTTCGCTCACCATGATGGACGAATAATAATCCCGGTGGCGGGAGTACGTCCAGTTTGGCCAAGGCGTGTAGTGCAGCGATGGGTCTCTTTGTCCCTGAGTGGTGCGTGTTCTCTGGCAACGGGATTCTTCGGCTGGCGCCTCAGAATGACAGACATGTGGAGCGTTTGCTCGAAACAAATAAACGCCGGCGGAGTGTTGCTCCACCGGCGTTTTCGTCCAGCGAATTTATGGAAACGCGGCGAGCCGCCTAGGCGGTGGCTCCGACCTTGCTTTTGAAGGCGGGCATGACCTCTTTGCCGAACCCCCTTTAGAATCGCGATCTAATCACTGCTGACTTTATGGTATGGGACGCGAAGAGCACGGAATTGAAATTCAATGAGGTTGTCGCCCAAAACTACGAAGTTTACAGTGAATGGTCCGACTGGATCACCGTCTGGGTCGTTCGCGGTCTCCATGAGGCACTGGATGGTAATTGGCACCACCAAATCACCGTCCTCATTTACCTCGCCAACTCCAGAAAGTGTTGCACGACCGCCACCGCATGTTGAAACGAAGGTTTCACTCAGACCGACATTAGCCGTTACGCCATCAATATCGGTAATCGACAATTTATTGAAGCCGCCATCACTGGGATCGACTGCCATCCAAAAGCCCGTAAATTCATTGAATTGATGGGGTTGGTGGCCAGCATCTGCGGTCGAGCTAAACAGACTTACGGCCAAGAAAGCGGCCAAAGCAAGCAGCGTCAGAAACAGAGCCGTTACCGATAATTTACGTCCAGAAACTAAATTACCCATTGTTGTTGCTCCTTATCTTTTGTTTTCATTCTGTGCGGTTAAACAATGTGGATCGTTATCAATCTACGACTGGCACTCGCTCCAAAGTCACCTCCTGATAACGCGCTAAGCCCTCAGCTCTGCTACTCCGTGCACGTGGCCACCGTTAATGCTTCTGGCTCGATTGGCCGCGGCGCGCCGATCGCCGCTTGAGAAATCGAGTGGCGCCGGCATCGCCGCGGCGCGGGCCCATGGAACGCCGCGAGGGCGCTCCGGGATGGACAATACTCAGGGTAATGGCCCCAAACATCCGCAAATATGCCCATCTAAAACCGGAAGGCTTATGCCGAGGGTAAGCGCATACAATGGGCATAAATGCCCACGTTGGCGCTAGGTCAGCGGACTGGATCGGTGGGGGGTCAGAGGGGGAGATGGCTTAGGGCGAACGTAGTGGCCTCCGCCCTGTTCCGGACGTGGATCTTGGTGTAGATGTTGGAGATGTGACGTTGCACCGTGCGTTCGCTGAGAACCAATTCTCTGGCGATCTCGCGGTTGGTCTCGCCTTGGGCCAAGTGCGTGAGCACCTCTACCTCTCGCTCGGTCAGGCCGCCGGGGTAGGTTGGCCTGGGCGCAAGTTGTACTGCGGCCAGCTCCTGAAGCGCCACTACCCGCTCCGTTAAGGGGCGCATCCCCAGCTCGCTGGAGATAGCTAGAGATTCGTCCAGCAAATCCATGACCTTGATTCGGGTCTCTTCTTCCATTCGCCCGGAACCTGTCAAGGGATCCAGAAGAATTTCAGCGTAGTCGTGGCAGGTCCAGGCAAGGGCGGGCCTGAAACCACCTAGCCGACAGAACGACAAACTATCCTCAAAGTGGGCGGCTGCGTCTTCCAACCGGCCCACGGTGCTAGCCAGTAGTCCTAGTACCCTGTCTGCCGGGAATCCGCTCAGACTGCCGAATCCCGCGCCCGGCGACTCAGCCAATTCCATGTAGTTTTCCGCAGCCGTGACGGTATTCCCCCCGAATGCGCTCAGCAACGAACTGCCAATCCTGGCGAAGGCGCTGACGCCTGGCGTTGATGCTGGCGAATCGAGAATCGTCCTGTTGAATTCGGCAGCGGTAAGGACCAGGTCGGTCACACCGGTGAAACGCACGCTTTCGGCGATCGCCATCGCCGCAAAGGCGCGTTCGACGTTCGGCCCGGGCGCCGATTGCCGGGCTACCTCCACGAATCGGTCCAAGTAAGCGCTGCCCTCTTCAAAGTTCCCTAGGTCGAATTCCAAGCGCAGCCTCGACTTGAGCAGCCTGGGATCTCTGGGGGCAGCGGCCAGGCCCCGGTCACTGAACTCGCGCGCGGATTCGAAATCCCCTGCCGCATAGGCCACAGCAGCAGCAGCATAAAAGGCACGGGAACCGTATTGGGGATGGCGCAACCGTTCCCAGAGAGGAAGCATGGCCGCAGCGTGTGCTGCCGCGCCACTCAGGTCGCCGGTTGTAATCAACGAAAAGAAACACCACATGCGGGCCATTAACTCCGCCCTGGGGTTATCGATGCGGCCGGCCAGTTCGACAGCCCGAAGGCCTTTTTCCAAGGCTTCCGTCAATTTAAGATGATATCCGTCTACATCACAGGCGAACGATAATGTTTGCAATTCCAGGGCAGCGCCGCCCTTCTGTTTTGCGATGTCCAGGGCAGTATTGAATGCTTGGCCGGCGGCTTCGTAGTCAACTTCCTCAAGTCCCATAACCCGGCCGTAGCTGGCCTGTAGGCGGCCCGCTTGGAGGGAACCCGCTGGGACCAGGCCCAGAGCCCGGGTGATAAGCCACCCCGCGCCGGTGACCTGCCCAGCGATAAGTGGTAATGGATACACGGCAATCTCAACTGCCCGCTCCACTTCGCCAGAGCTAGCAAAATGTTCGAAGGCCCGGCTAAAACTGGTCACCGCATCGTTGGACTGGGATAATTGGCCAATGGCTAGTTGGGAGCGGCCGAACCCGAAAAGAAGATTGGCTGCTATTCGGTCCGGCGCGGGCTTTAACCCATTCAGATCAACGCCCTTTGCCGTCAGCCCTAGTTTAAAATGCTCCAGCGCCTCCTCCCAGGCGTAGGAATCGAGTGCCCGTTCTCCCGCCTGAAGGGAATAAGTCGCCACCTTGCCGGGGCCGGTGACTGCCTCCGCTTGGGCAAAGTGGTAAGCCAGCTCGGAGACGTGGTCCCCCGGTTCGTCGCCATATATTGTCTCCAACGTTTCCCCGATTCTGGCGTGGAGCCTGACTCTTCTGCTGGTGGAAAGCCGTTCCCACAGGGTCTGTTGGACCAAGGCGTGGCTGAACTGGTAAACGTCGCCTTCCCCCGGGACCTCTTGAATCAGATGGGCATCCAGACCCTCATCCACCGACTCCAGCAACTGGGTCTCGCTAAAGTCTCCGCTCAATGACTCCAACAATCTGAAATCGAACTGGCGGCCGATGACCGCCGCGGTCGTAAGGATGCCTTGGCAATCTTGGGACAGCCGGTTTAGCCGCTGCCCAATCACCTCCAGCACGCTCTGGGGTATTTCCAGCCCGCCGGGGCCGTCTGTTTCCGGTTCACCGCTAGCCTGACTCCTCTCTCCCAACAGCCTGACAATCTCTGTCAAAAAAAATGGATTGCCTTCGGTGTGCCCATAGATGGTCTGCACCAGTTGCTGGGAAGGTTCAACCCCGCTGATATTCCGAATAAAATCCCCGATGTCTTCGCTGTCCAGTCCCCCCAGCGCCACCCTGTGATACGAGTCGCCGCGGGCCAGCCGGGCGAGGGTACCGGACAGCGGGTGTTCGCGGGTCACCTCCACATCCCGGTAGGTCCCAACGAGCATAATCTTGCTATCGGCCACCTGCCCGGCTAAGAACTCCAGCAACAAAAGAGAAGGCTGATCGGCCCATTGCAAGTCGTCTAACACCAATAACAAGGGTTGGGACTGGGCCAGGTTCCTAAGAAACTTGGTTATCGAGTCGAACAAGCGGAATCGCGCCTGCTCGGGTTCAAGGGGCGACGGCGGTTCAAGGTCAGGCAGCTTGCCACGGACCTCGGGGATAATCTCACTTATCTCTGCCGCGCCGGGGCCCATCTGGACGGCGAGTAGTTCGGCATCCGTTCGCTGAACATATGATTTGATGGGTTGCACCCATGGCCAATAAGGAGGAGCGCCCTGCTGTTCGTGGCACCAACCCCAGAATGTTTGAGCGCCCAAGGAATCGGCATATGCGGCCAGTTCTTGAGCCGTGCGAGTCTTGCCGATTCCCGGCTCCCCGGCCAGCATGACCAACCGGCCATGACCGGACATCGCATCGCCCAACGCCGCCCTCAATTCGGCCATCTCCCGCTCGCGGCCGACAAATATGTTGGCTGCCCCTGCTCGAGGGCTCACTTGGACCCGCCTTGTCACCGAATGATGACATTTTACACGACAGCAGAAACGGTCCGGATGTAAGCAAACCGGATGAGGGTTTGGCCGCTCGCCGGTCGGCATGGAAAAAGCCGGCGGAGTGCTACTCCGCCGGCATTTTTGTTGGGCAATCCGAGGAAACGCGGCCTTGCCGCCCGCCTACTAAACGGCGGCGCCTACCTTGCTTTTGAAGGCGGGCATGACCTCTTTTGCGAACCATTCCAGTTGCTCGGTGATCACGCTCTGGGGAGTGCCCACCGGATGGCTGACGCCGATCCTTTCCAGTCCGGGGTACTCCTTCTCCACCGCCTTGAGCTGCTCGATGATCCGGTCCGGCGGTCCGGCCAGGAATGCTCCAGTCTCGACCGCTGACTGGATCGAGGGCAGGCCGGCGGTGGGCGCGCGCCGGGGGTCGCTGATGATCTCGATCTGTTCATCGGACAGAGCGCGGTGCAGGCGTAGCGGGCCAAACATCTTGAGGTTCTCTTCGTAGAAGCCCTGGGCCTCATCCATGGCCTGTTCCACCGTGGGGGCCAGGTGGTAGTGGAAACCGATGCTCAGTCCCTCGCCGGGTTGGGCGTCGGTCTTGCCGGCCCGCACCATGGCGTCGCGGTAACCGTAGATGACGCTGTCCATGGCGCCGCCCTCCGCGACGCCGCCGCCCAGGATCCCCTTGATCCCATGCTTCACCATGAAGTCCAGGGCCCTCTGAGTGCCGCCCTGGATGGGCTGCCAGCACTCCACCGGGAGGGTCTTGGGCCGGGGGACCAGGGTCAACTCCTTGAGGGTGTAACCACGATAGGGCACCTCAGGGGGCAGGGTGTAGTACTTGCCCTGGTGGGAGAAGGACTCGTTGTTGAACGCCTTGAAGATGATATCCACCGCTTCTTCGAACTTCTCACGGTTGGCGTCCTGGTCCGTCAGGGGAGAGCCGAAGGTCTCGACCTCGCGGGTATGGTACCCGCGGCCGACGCCGAAGATCACCCGTCCCTTGGTCAGGATATCGGCGGTGGCGAAGTCCTCGGCCAGGCGAAGGGGGTGCCACATGGGGGCGATGTTGAAGCCGCAGCCGAACTTGATGTTCTTGGTCAGGTGGGCCAGGTGGACATTGAGCATGATCAGGTTGGGGATGCACTCGTAGCCTTCCGGCTGGAAGTGGTGCTCGGCCATCCACATGGTGTCGAACCCGTTTTCGTCCAAAGTTTTCGCGATGGCCTCGGCTTTGCTGTAGACGGTCATCAGGTGTTCGTTGTCGAATATCCGGTCGTTGACCGCGGTGCCGCCGTAGCCGATATCGGTCATATCCACGTGACCGGCATACAGGCTGTCGAACTTGGTGATCATCGTTTACCTCGTCTTCTTCGATCTTGAATCACGGCTTGAAATACGGCTCAGGTGTATTTAGCGATAATCCGGGGGTTATTTGATTCCCATTATAAATAATGGGCAGTTGGTGTCAACCGGAAATCCCCAGGCGTTATGTCAACCGCGCCCCATCCATCTGATATCAAAACCGGCGGGTCTCAAAACTTGCAGGCCTCAAAACTTGATCGAACCGGCCCCCTAATCGGGCAAGCCCCCTAGTCCGGCAGGCCCATGGACACGGAGGTATAGAAACCGTCGATGGACTTGGTGACGTGGCCCTGGCCGGTCATGTCCTCGGCCAGCAGCACGTCGCCCGGTTGGAACTGGCGGGTGGAACCGTCGCCCACCGAGACCTCCATCCGGCCGTCGATGACAAAGAGGTACTGACGCCGCGACGGGTTGTGCCAGTCGCTGAAGCTATTCTCGGGGGAACGGCGGAAGACCAGGTCCTCTCCCGGTTTGGTGGCGACGCGTTGGACCGGTTCCGTGGGGGCATCCAAGTCTTCGAAATGGGACTGGCCGTCATCGCCGGTATAGATACGCACGATCATGCCTTCACCTCGGCAAACTAGTATGGGGGCCTGGGGTATGCCGGCTAGGCCTGGGAAACGATCTGCCCGTCCACCAGGTCCAGACGCCGCCGGGCGGTGGCGGCCAATTCCAGGTCATGGGTGGCCACGATCACCGTGGCCCGTCTGGATGCGGCGACCTCGCCCAGGGTCTCGGCGATGGACCGGGCGGTGGCGGTGTCAAGTTCTCCGGTGGGCTCGTCGGCGAACACCACCTCGGGCCCGGTGACCAGCGCCCGGGCGATGGACACCCGCTGTTGTTCGCCTCCGGAGAGCTCAAAGGGCCGGTGGCGGGCCCGGCTGCCCAGTCCCACCGCCTTCAGGGCCTCGCTGGCCCGCTGCCTCCGCTCCCGCCAGGCCATGCCGCCGATGTGCAGCGGCAATTCCACGTTCTCCTGGGCCGACAGCAGGGGCATGAGCCCAAACGACTGGAAAATAAATCCGATCTTATGCCGCCGCATGTCCACCAGGTCGGCCTCCCGCATCTCGGCCAGGTCGTCGCCGTGGAAAAACACCGCGCCCGCGCTGGGGCGGTCCAGCCCGGAGAGCAGGTTGAGCAGGGTGGTCTTGCCGGAGCCGGACCGCCCGGTTACGGCCAGAAATTCACCCTGCTCCACGGTGAGGCTGACGGCTGACAGAGCGGTGACGGCGGTGGCGCCCGAGCCGAAGACCCGGCTCACCGCCTGGGCCGTGATCACCGCATTATTGGCCGCGGCCGGGGCTGGGGCCGCGGCTGGGGATTGTCCACTGGTTCGTGTAACTTCCGGCACCGCTCAACTCCTGTTCCTGGCTAGGCGAGGGTTGGAGCCCGGCGGCTCTATGGTGATCTGCCCGCCTTCCGACTTGATCCTGGCCAGGCCCCCGCTGCGAAAGCGGTCTGCGTACTCCTGTGGAAGCTGTAACCGGCCGGCCTGGTCCACCACCACGTACTCATCTTCCACGGTGCCGCCGTCCCGCTGGTAATCGGGCCGGGAGAAGGTCTCGGACCCGATGCGTCCGTCCCGGATATGCACCACGCGGTCGACAAACTGGGAAACGCCCGGGTAGTGGGTTACGGTGACCACCGTTACGCCGTAGGAGCGGTTCAGGTCGCGGATCATCCGAAAGATGTTGTCGGCGTTCTCGGTGTCCAACTCCCCGGTGGGTTCATCGGCCAGAAGCAAGGGGGGTTTGTTGGCCAGGCCCACGGCGATGGCGGCCCGTTGCTGTTCGCCGCCGGAGAGCTGGTAGGGAAAGCGGTCTTTTTTGTCGGTCATGCCCAGAGACTCCAACAACTCCCCAGCCCAGGCGCGGCGCTCCTTGGCCCGCTGTCCGGCCAGGGCCATGGGCAGTTCGATGTTGTCGGCGACGGAGAGATAGGGCACCAGATTACGCGCGGTGGCCTGCCAAACGAAGCCCACCTCCAACCGCCGGTACATCACCAGGTCGCGGTCTGAAACGTCAAGCAGGTCCCTGGAGCCGACCAATACCTGGCCCGCCGAAGGCCGGTCCAGGCCCGCCAGGATGTTCAGCAGCGTGCTCTTTCCGCTGCCGCTGGCCCCGATCACGGCGATCAACTCCCCGGACTCGACACTGAGGTCCAGTCCCCGGAGGGCGACAACCTCCAGGTCGGCCCGTTTGTAGATCTTGAAGAGGTCGCGGCAATCTATATACGGGCCCGAACGCTGGTCCGCCATGCCATATTCACTGAACTGGCTCATCCCGCATCTCCCATTCTAAGCACCTGTTGCACCTGTATCTTGGCGGCCAACCACGCCAGCCAGACCACCGTTCCCGCCGTAACCACCGCCAACACCAGATAGGACACGATCAGCGACGACCAATCGGTGGTGAAGGCCATGGGCGGCGTAATGCGCCTCCCTTCTTCAGCCACTTCCATCAAGGGCAGAATACTGATCCCGATCAGTTGGCCCACCCACGTTCCCAGTGCCACACCGCAGGCCACGATCACGAATAGATTAAACCATACGATGCCCCGCAGCTGCCCACCGGTCGAGCCCAGGGTCCGCAGCAGAGCGAACTCTGTCTGACGCTCCTTGGTGTCAAGAAAGGAGAACAGCATCACCCCCGAGGCGCTGGCCAAGGTCACGGCCAGGAACAACAATACCAGAAGCGCCCCCCAGCCGGCATTCACCAGCGGCTGGTCCACCCGCTCGGCCACCATGGCCTCCGAGTCGTAGACGTCCCTGATCCTGACGCCAGACTGCCGCATGAAGTCGGCGACCCGTTCGGCGTCTCCCGCGTCCCCTTCGTCCATCAACCCGCCAGGGACGGAGGCCAGGTCCACCCAGATCTCGTTGGCCCCGGCCAGGGGGATCGGACTATGCTGATTGGAGGCGGCCTCGAACCTGTCCAGGTCCATGATGATGAATGGTTTGACGCTTGGGTCCAGGGTTGGGAAATATTTGGTCACTCCCACTATGTTCACCAACACTGAATAAGTGGACACCCCCAAGATCACGTTGTCACCCAGGGACGCGTCGGCCACCTTCAGGAACCCTTCGTTGACCACCGCCGGGACCGGGGCCTCCGTTTCACCGGGCTTTATGCCGCGCATGCCGACGCCGCCGCTGGCCCAACTGAACCGGGTTGAAGCCGGGAACTCACTTCCGCTCGCCGATCTGCTGGTCTCCAGGGCGTAGAGGCCGGGCCGCGCAAAATCTTCGATGACCGACCAACCCTCCGCTGACTGGAAATCGGCGATATTGACCAGCCCCCTGGGGGTCACCGCGTCCAGCCGTCCGATGAACAATGCCCCCAAGTCTTCCAACCCGAAATTGAACCGGTTGGTGACCTGTAAGGACTGCAGCGAATAGGGCGGATGGAGGGAGATCTGCTGCCTCTCGGTGGTGGAGCGGCGTCCGGCGGCCACCACCGGCGACAGGTCGGCGTGCATCTCGGTCCAGCCCTGCGCGCCCAGGTTGCCCATCCAGGTGTCGAAGTACTGCCCCTGGGAGTCCCGCAGCCTGGCCCAGAGGTTGGCCCCCGAGCCGAGCCCGGCGGGCTGCAACCAGATGGACAGGCCCACCGCGTCCTCGGGCAGGGGTAATCCCACCGGGGCTTCCGGCCCCTGCAGCAGCAACTTGGCCAACTCGTCCAACGACTTTCCGCCGGCGAAATCGTCCCTGAACCAAGCGACCTCCGCGATGCGGGAAGCGTCCACCGCCAGGATCGAGGCCGAGGTGCTGAACCCGGTGGAAGTGATCTGCCCGTTGACCCGGAGCACGTCGGCCGCTTGGACCACCCCTGGGTCTGCCTGCACATTGCCGGCGAACCTTCCACCCGGCCTGACGATGGAAGCCCCACTGTGACGGATCCTCAAGTCGGCTCCAGCCGCGTATTGGGCCCGTTCCATCTGGCTCCGCTCCAAGGTGGAACTGAAGGCGCTGCCGATGACTCCCAAAGCGGTGGCCATGGTCAACAACACGATCAGGATACCGGGCACCATGGGGTCGCGGGCCACGTGACGCAGCGCGTGAACCAGCCAAGAGGGCGCAATGGGACCGGCCAGCCGCGACAACAGCGACGCGAACCACGGAAAGACCCGCATGATCACCAGCCCAACGGCCAGGAGGCCCAGCACCGGGCCCAGCAGCAGGCTGTAATCAATCTCCAGTTCCCGGCTGCCCACCGACTGGACCAGGAACGCCCCCCGGGTCTGGACCTGCCACCACAGGAGGCCGATGAGGGCCAGAAGCAAGAAGTCCAAGTAGTAGCGATGCAGGAAGGACGCCGTGGGCGGCCGCGCGCCGGTCTGCCTCGCTTCCACGATGCCTTGTCTGGCCGCCGCCAGGGTCGCCACGGAGAACACCACCACCGCCAGCGCTCCGCCGGCCAGCCCCAGCAACACGGCCCCCTGAGACACGGTCACCGGCACGCCGGATAGTTCTTCGGCGCCTCCACCCAAACTGAAGAAAACGTTGCCCAAAACCTTGACCACGCCCATGGCCAGGAACGGCCCGATTATCACGGACGGCACCGCCAGCAGCAGTCCTTCTCCCAGCCCCAAAATCCCCACCTGCAGCGTCGTCGCGCCCCGGCTTTTCAGCATGGCGATCTCGGTGGAGCGGGAACGGACGATCAACCCGGCCACCAACGCCAGATAATAGAGCAGTATCCCGATGATCAGGAACACCACCAGGAACAGAGGCACCTTGGCCAGCAACAATTGCTCGGAAAAATCGCTGAGTATGTTGTCCAGCCGGATCGACGCGCTGGAGTTCTTGAGATTGAATTCGATCTCCCTTTCGACCAGCCGGATCATCCCCTGGAGTTTGTCCACGTCCTCTGCCTGCAGGGCATCCCGGTCCAGGTAGTAATACCAGGTGACATCGGTGTACAGCGTCGGATACACGCCCAACACCCGTCTGATGACGGCTTCCTCGCTGGTGAACAGCGGCACGATGGTCCAGCGGTCGTTCTGGAAGCTGAAGTCCGATTGGACCCCGTACCAGAACTCGTCATCGGGGTCGATACGCTCGAACACCCCGGATATCCGCACCGGCATGGTGGGCGGTTCGGTGAACGACGCGGCCGGGAAGATATCCATGACCTGGCCGACCTCCAGGCCCAGCAGCTCCAGACCCAGCCCATCCACCGCCACGTCCAGGGGAGTGCCCGGCGGCGCGGCGGCGTTCTGGGCCCCAGGCCAACTTCCCTGGGTCAACCTGACCCGGTCCGGCCCAAAGCCCGACATGTAAATGATGGAGCCCCTGGGCCGAATGTCGTTGTCCAATTCCAATTGGGGATGACCCTGGAAATAAAAGGTGGCGGTGTCCAGGATCAACGCCTGATCTTTCAGATAAGGCTCAAAGGGCTTGAACACCCGCTCTCGGGCGAAATCCAGCCGCTTCCGGTAGACGGACCGGCGTCCTTCGAGCGTGGCCGGCTCATCCTGGCTGCTGAAGGACCGAACCCAGAAGTTGGCCTCCTCCGCTGAAGCTTGACCCAGCGCGTGGCGCAGGGAGGCGTCGGCCAAGAGGTCGGAGAAGATAGCGCCACTGGCCATCAGGGCCACCGCCAGCAGGATGCCGCCGAAGAGCACGGCCTCCAACCGCCAGCCGGCCACGGCTCTCCGCACGGCCATCACGTAAGCGAACCGGATCATGGCCATCATCAGGCGCCGCCCCGCAGGCCCTCGGCGGTGTTAAGCCGCCGCACCG
>JACZXN010000391.1 GCA_022571575.1 Chloroflexota bacterium
AGTATCAGCAGCCCCACCGAGAGGGCCATGGCCAGGTCCAGGTAAACGCTGTGGGTGGCGATGAACGATCCCAAACCCCCGTTGGCCGACCCGGTGAAAAGGAAGAGGGAGAACGCCGAGCCGATCAACAAGGCCATGGTGTGACCGCCGACCACCGCCCGCAGCCGGGCGGTGACCCCCGAGGGGTTGATGAAGATCCCCACCACGCTGGAGCCGAGGCCGGCGGCGATGGCGGCGGTCGACAACGAATCGACGAACAGCAGGATGCCCGCCATGGCCCCGGTGGCCAGCACTGCCTGGAAGATATATCGCCGGTAGTGGCGGCGGAATTTGGGGTCCAGCAGGTGGGGACTGCTTTCCTGCCGCAGCAGTTCGGCGATCCGCAACCGGGCCAGGACACCGCCTCTGGAGGCCGGTCCAGGCCGGCCTGCGGGATGCGGTTCTACATCATGTGATTCTTGATCGGACAAAGTGACGTCCCCTGAGCCGGGCTACGGCCCGTTCAAGCCGTGGACAAAGTCGAGCCAAACCCTGGCGCAGGGCACCGGCAGGATGTGTTGGACGAAGCCGTACACGCCGGGAAAAATCACCTTGCGGCCGTTGGGGAACAGGTCCGCCGCGCCCCTGAAATCTCCCAGGACCTCCTCGCGCAGGTTGGCCGCCGCCAGCATCAACATGGGCGTTTGAACGTCCTTCAGCATGGGGCCGATGTCCCCGGCGGCGTTGGCCTGGAAGCCCGCCACCACGTGGGCCGGAGTGGCCTTCATCTGCTCGGCGTACCAGCGGATATAGGCCGGGTCCACTATCTGCGGGTCCAGCCGCCGCCCGATGGACTCTTCAACCCAGACGCTGATCCCCTCCCGCTCGATCAGTTCCGCGCTCTCTTTGTGGTGGGAGTCGAAATTGGTGGGGGAGGTGCAGACCGTCAGCGACCGCAGCCGCTCCTGGTTGTTGATGGAGAAGTTCATGGATATGGAGCCGCCCACCGTCTCGCCGATGAGGTGGAACTTGTCCAGCTCCATCTTATCGACGAACTCTTTCAGGTCCTTGGTGAAGCTGTCCAGGGTCCAGGCGTGCTCGGGACCGGACACGTCCGACAGGCCCATGCCGCGCATGTCGAAGCGGATGACCCGGTAATGCCGGGCGATGATCGGCACCCACCCGAACCACATCCGGTGGTTCTTGGCCATGCCGTGGTGCAGCACCACCGTTTCCGGTTCGGTCCAGGGGTCGGTGAAGTCGTCGATCGTGTAGAAAAGCTCTATGCCGTCGTCCAGGCGCAGTTTCATCTTGCTACTCCGAATCATCTTAGTTTGGCCGCCCTCAGCCGGGTCGCGCTTAGCCGGTTGCGTTTATGCGCTCAGGCCCTGCTCCGTGAACACCGACCGGGCGACGCGCATGGCGGTGCGGGAGTTGATGTACCCGCCGTAGAGGATGAGGTGGATAAACACCTCCATCACCTGTTGGGGGGTCACGCCCACCCGCAGCGCCCCCTCGATGCGGCGGCGGATCTGGCGGTCGTATTGGCCCAGCACGGTCATGGCGGAGAGGGCGCAGATGGCGCGGCTCTGGGGGTCGAGATTGGGCCGGGTGTAGATGGCGCCCCAGAGATATTCTTGGATCAGGCGCTCGACCTCCATCTCAACGGAGTCGGGGTCTTCCACCGGATATAGGGTCGACTCGCCGATGTGCTCTTCGTAGCTCTTCTTGCCCATCTCGAATAGTTCGTCCGGCGAGATTTCGGTGTCGTAGACCTCGGTTGGCGTGAATTGGATGCCACGCTCCTCGAAGATGTCCTTGGTGGTGCGCATGGCGCTCTCCACCGCCGGCACACCCACGTAGAAGGTGAGTTGGATGAACACCTCCACCACCTGCTCCGGCGTCACCCCCAGGTTGAGGCTGCGTTCGATGTGGCGGCGCAGGAGGGGTAATTGCCCCAGGGCGGTCAGCGCCGACATGGTGACCATGCAGCGGTGCTGAGGGTCCAGACCCGGCCGGTTCCAGATCTGGCCGAACAGGGCCTCGTTGATGATCCGTTTCAGGTCCGGGGCCAGTTGGTCGATCCCCGGTAGCGTGTAATGGCTGGGGTCGCCCTGGGCCATGAGGGTGCGCATGGCCTGGCCTTTTTCAAAGCGTTCGTTCAGAGAGTCCACGGGACGCCTCCTGGGGGCAAAAGATGAGCTTATAAACCGGCTGAATATCCGGGTCCGCTTAGGTGACGGCCATGACCTCTTCCGCGAACCGCGCCATGCGCTCCTCGGTTTCTTGGGCGCCCTCGGCGCGGAAGTCGAAGATCAGGTGGGTGACGCCCACTTCGGCGTAGGTCTGGATGTCCTGGCGCACCTGATCGGGCGAGCCGGTGAACCGGCGCCGGGGGCCGCTGGAGTCCCCGGAGTCGTACAGGGGCGCCTTGACCGAGACCTGGATCTCCGAGGGGTCCCGGCCGGCCTGCTCGGCATATTCCCGCAGGGTGACCAGGTTCTGGGCCAATTCTTCGGGCTCCAGGGGAGCGGCCGGGATCGCGCCCACCGGGTGCCAGCAGTTTCCGATCCGGGCGGCGCGTCTGATGGCCGGCTTGCTCTG
>JACZXN010000392.1 GCA_022571575.1 Chloroflexota bacterium
CGCGTCCCAGAAAGACATCATCGCCAAATGGCTGGAACTGGGTGAAGAGCAGGCCGCCGAATACAGCATCAAGGCCTTTGCCCTGGGGTTCACCACGGGACATCCGCAGGAGGCCATGAGCGCGTTTCTGGAGAAACGGGAGCCAAGGTTCAAGCCCTAGGAGGCGGCCGGTCCGCCAAAGGTTCCGGCCCTGCCATCACCGCCTCTGGTTGACCCCCCAATCCGCCGGGTCTAAAATTCTACGAAGCATTGGGCCCCTCGTTGTTGACCGGCCGGCCCTTCGCTTCCTAAAGATAAGATCCGCCCAGTTCACGCCGGGCGGTTGAATTGTTTCCGTTTACCTTTCCCTCCCTCGATTACCCTGTAGCCCAGGGAGATTGACCCGCATGAGTCCCACCGACGAAATCCGGGCGAAACCATCGTCCGGTAAGGGCCATATTGGCCGGATAGTGGTCCTCTTCCGGCCCTATCGTTTCACCGTAACCATGGTCGGTCTGTTGATATTGGTTACCTCCAGCCTGGGGGTGGTCAATCCCCTGCTGATCAAGGTGGTTTTCGACTCGGGCTTGTTCCCGGAGTCGGGAATCCCCAACATCCGCCTGCTTTGGATCGTCGTGGCGGTCATGGCCGCCATCGCGTTGGCCAGCGGTGGATTGGGGATCGTCCAGACCTATTGGTCCAACAAGGTGGGCCAGAACGTGATGCGCGACCTGCGCGACACGGTGTACGCCCACCTCCAGGGGATGTCCCTGCGTTTCTTCACCAACACCCGCACCGGGGAGATACAATCCAGGCTCTCCAACGACGTGGGCGGCATCCAACAGGTGGTCACCACCACCCTGTCGGACACGGTGGCCAACTGCGTGATCTTCATCAGCACGCTGATCGCCATGCTGATCCTGTCGTGGCAGTTGACCCTGGTCGCCGTCGCCACCACGCCGGTGTTCTTCGTCCTGACCCGCTTCGTGGGCGCAAGACGCCGGGCGGTCACGGCGGAAACCCAGAAGTCGATGGCCGAGATCACCGCCATCACCCAGGAGACCTTGTCGGTTTCGGGCATCATGCTGGCCAAGCTTTTCGGGACCCAGAAACAGGAAGCGGACAACTTCCACAAGCATAATCAACGATTGGCTCACCTGGTGGTCCGCCGGCAGATGATCGGCCACTCCTTCTTCGCCGTGGTGATGACCTTTATGAACATCTCGCCCGCTTTCATCTACCTGCTGGCCGGGTATTTGATCCAGGGCGGCGGGTCTCTGGCGGCCTCGGCGGGAACGGTCATCGCGTTCACCACGCTGCAAAGCCGCCTTTATTTCCCCATAGGCCGCCTCCTGGAGGTTTCGGTGGAGCTCCAGTCTTCCATGGCCCTTTTCGACCGGATCTTCGGTTACCTGGACCTGAAGCAGGAGATCGTTGACGCCCCCAATGCGGTCAGTCTCCAGCCCGAGGATGTATCCGGGACCGTCAGGTTCCAGAGAGTGCGGGTGAACTACGGGGAAACCGCGGAGGACCTTCTGGACGGCCCTGGGATCGATCAAGCGGCGGTTGATGGAGCCCCAGAGAGTTGGGCGCTGGATGGCATAGACCTGGAGATCCCGGCGGGGAAGATGGCCGCCCTGGTCGGACCCAGCGGGGCGGGCAAAACCACCATTGCCTACCTGATTCCACGGCTGTACGACGCCACCGAAGGAACGGTCAGCATCGACGGGACCGACGTTCGCCAGATCAGCCTGGCGTCCCTGGCCAAACTGGTGGGATACGTGACCCAGGAAAGCTATCTGTTCCACGCCAGCCTGCGCGAGAACATGTTGTACGGCAAGCCGGGAGCCAGCCAGGAAGAGATCGAGGCGGCGGCGATCGCGGCTCATATCCACGACCGCATCATGGAGTTTCCCGAAAAGTACGACACCATCGTCGGCGAGCGCGGGTTCCGCCTGTCCGGGGGAGAACGGCAACGCTTGGCCATCGCCCGGGTGATTCTTCACCAGCCCCGCATCTTGATCCTGGACGAGGCCACGTCGGCCCTGGACACCGCCAGCGAACGCTTCGTCCAGGCGGCCCTGGAACCGTTGATGAAAGGACGCACGACCCTGGTCATCGCCCACCGGCTGTCCACCATCCTTTCCGCCGACGTCATTTACGTGGTTGACCAGGGAAAGATCGTGGAACAGGGCACCCACGCGGAGTTGCTGGGCCAAAGGGGACTTTACGCCCAATTGTACCTGGAGCAGTTCGGCGCAGGCCGGATCGAGTGCCACTGCCAAGACGGAATGATCCTAAGCGATGGCACCGTGGTCAGCGGCATACCGTCGGCCCCGCCCGTCCTGGTGGCTGCCGGGGCAGCCCCGCCCGCCGCCGCGGAAAACCCTGTCATGCCCTGGCGGGATGACGGCGGGACGCCCAAGCAGGAGCCTCCCATTTGATTGGGCGGTCACTAACTATCACAAAAGGTGGTTCGACAAGCTCACCACGAACGGAAGGGGGGCTCACCACGAACGGACTAGGTGTTTTTCCATCCGTTCGTCCCGAGCCTGTCGAAGGATGGCTCTTCTTGAAATAACGGTTTTGAGATAGTTCCTTATT
>JACZXN010000393.1 GCA_022571575.1 Chloroflexota bacterium
GCTCCAGAACCGAATACTCGGAGTCAGGGTCCACGGCCAGGGCGGTGTTGCCGGGCAGGGTCCAAGGCGTGGTCGTCCAGGCCAGGAGGAATGTGGGGACCTGGGAGAATAACTCCCCCGCAGCCCCACCTTGAGAAGAGGGCGTCTCCACTTTAAATTTAACGAACACAGACGGGTCGGGGGTGTCCTCCTGGTAGCCCAGCGCCACCTCGTGGGAGCTGAGGCTGGTAACGCAACGGGGGCAGTGGGGCGTGCCGCGCATCCCCTGAAACAGCAGGTCCCGGTCCCAGAAGTTCTTCAGTATGGACCAGCCGGACTCGATGTAATCATTGTTTAGGGTGACGTACGGGTCGTCCATGTCCACCCAGAAGCCGATGCGGTCGGTCAGGGTCTCCCACTCCTTGAGGTAGTGGAACACACTCTCCCGGCACTTCTGGTTGAACTTTTCGATGCCGTAATCTTCGATATCCCGCTTGGTCTTGAGCCCCAGCGCCTTCTCCACCTCCAGCTCCACCGGCAGGCCGTGGGTGTCCCAACCGCCCTTGCGCAGCACCCGGTAGCCTTTCATGGTGCGGTGGCGGCAGATAACGTCCTTGAAGACCCGGGCCAGCACGTGGTGGATGCCGGGACTGCCGTTGGCGGTGGGCGGTCCCTCGAACAGCATGAATAGGGGTCCGTCTTCCCGCTCCGTGGTGGTGCGCCGGAAAACGTCCCGTTCTTTCCAGTGTTTGAGGATGCCGGCGTCGATCTCCGGAAAGCTGACCCGGCTGGAAACAGGCTTGAACATTTACGGTTTACCTCGGGATAGGTGCGGCCTAATGCAGCACAGATATGGGGCGGGGCATTTAGACGGCCATTATACCGCAACAAGGCTGGGTACTGCGGTGCCGGCGGGTCGACGGCGAGGCCAGCGCGTCTTGTATGTCAACCGGAGGCGTATCCGCCTCCGTTCCAGTTGCTCCGTCTCCAACCGATTAATTATCGAGGGAAGCGGCCGCCATGCCCGGCCTAGCCCCACAGCTTGTAGAAGTGGTTGAGGGGGCCGTGGCCCCGTCCCATGGGGAAGGAATGGCGGATGGCCTCGGTAACATAATCCTTGGCCAGCGCCACCGCATCCTGCAGATCCATGCCACGGGCCAGTCCCGCCGCCGCCGCCGAGGCGAAGGTACAGCCGGTGCCGTGGGTGTTGGCTGTTTCCATCCTTGGCGCGGTGTATTCCCGGAAGATCGCGCCGTCGTAGAACAGGTCGGTGGCCGGTCCTTCCCGGTGCCCGCCCTTGACCACCACGGCCCGGGCGCCCATCTCGATGATCCGCCGGGCAGCGGCACGCATGTCGTCATCGGAGGTGATCTCTATACCGGTCAACGTCTGGGCCTCGGGTATATTGGGCGTCACCAATGCCGCCAGAGGTATCAATCGATCGCACAGGGACTGGACGGCGTCCTCCCGCAAGAGGGTGTCGCCGCTTTTGGCGACCATAACCGGGTCCACGACCAGTTGAGTCACGCCGTGCCGCTGGATCTCCGAGGCGACGCACTCGATGATGGCGATGCTGGCCAGCATGCCCGTCTTGACGGCATCGGCGCCCATATCGGTTAACACCGCATCGATCTGGGCGGCGATGATATCCACAGGTATCTCGTGGACCGCGCTAACGCCGACGGAATTCTGGGCGGTGATGGCGGTCAATGTGGAGGTGCCGTAGACGCCCAATGCGGCGAAGGTCTTGAGGTCTGCCTGGATGCCGGCGCCGCCTCCGGAGTCGGACCCGGCGATGGTCATGGCTGTGGGCACTGAACCGGCCGCCATCTGCTAATCCTTTACGCTTTAATTTTGGAGATTGTCGTTAGAATCCTCCGTTCGCCCTGAGCCTGTCTAGGGGTTCCGCCTCAGGCGGATGGTTCGACGGGCTCACCACGAACGTTACCACAATCCGTTCGCCCTGAGCCTGTCGAAGGGTCAATCAGCGGAACGGTGGTTCGACGGACTCACCACGAACGGTAGCGGTGGTTTGGTTCGGCAGGCATGTCACGAACGGAATTGGTAACACCATTTATGGCCAGGAAGTTCTACCCGGCTGAAATGTCCGGCCATTGCTCGTCCCGGTAGGCCATCTCCCAGAACAGCAGCTCGTAGCGTAGCACGACCCGGAAGATGTCCTGGAGACGCGACCTATCCGCCTCGGTCGTGGGGGCCTCGTCCACCGTGCGGCGAAGCCAATCCACGAAGCCGGTCATCTCCTTGCTGGTATGGAGGTCGATCCAGGTCTGGTAGTAGTGATTCTCCGGGCGCTTGCCCGCCGCGTCCAGACGTTGTGCCCAGTCCATATAGGGCCATTCCACCGCCAGAAGGGTGGCGATCACATCCAGGAAGCTGCCTTCGTAGGCGTTCTTACGCAGATAACCGCTGTAGCTGAATGTAAGCGGCCGGTACTCCATGGTGGCTACATCCTGGGGAGAGAGGCCGCGCTCTCGAAAGGCTTCCTGGAAGAGCCCTTCCTCGCCGCCCAGCCCCACGTGCAAGAACCCCACCAACTGACGGGCTGCATCGAAATCCGGAGATTT
>JACZXN010000394.1 GCA_022571575.1 Chloroflexota bacterium
TCAAGCCTTCTATAATTCCTTTCTCTTGTAGCTGAGGTGGACCCGGAAATTCGGACAGGTAGCTAAGTGAGAGTCCTGCTCCTAGAATAAGCGCAGCTGTGGCTGTGAAGGAGGAGTGGGACATGTCAAAAGAACGGAGGAAGCACAGTCCAACATTCAAGGCCAAGGTGGCCCTGGAGGCGGTGAAGGGCGAGGACACAGTGGCCCAATTGGCCGCCCGGTACGAGGTCCATCCCGGCCAGATCCAGGCGTGGAAGAAGGCCCTGCTGGAAGGAGCGGCCGGCGTCTTCAACGGGAACCAAGACAAAGGCCATAAAGCTGAGGAAGCCCTCATCGCGCGGCTCTACCAACAGATCGGCCAGCTGAAGGTTGAGCGGGATTTCTTGGCGGAGAGGTCCGGTCCATGAGCCGGGAGCGGCGGCGGCAGATGGTGGACCGTAAACATCCGGCCCTGTCTACCGTTCGGCAGTGCGCCTTGCTCAGGATCAGCAGATCGAGTGTCTACTACCGGTCCAGGGGCCATTCCCAAAAGGACCTGGCGGTGATGAAGCTGATCGACCAGCAGTACCCTTCGGCTACGCTCAGCAACTGTCTTAAATGTCAAGATATCTGGGTGATAGGACTCCAACAACGATGGTGCTTGATCATCGAATTCAAGATGACCAACAGCTTGCGCATGCAGGCGGTGAGGGCCACCTTCTTGGGCTTGCCTGCTGCCAGGAGCCGCTCATAGAAGGCGGCAAGGACTGGATTGTGGCGGACGGCGACCAGGGTAGGCATATACAAAGCCGCGCGCACGTTAGCACGACCTCCCCAGCAGGTTCGTTGCCCCCGGAGCTTGCCACTGTCCCGGCTGAGTGGGGCTACACCAACCAAGGCGGCGATCTGCCTGCGGTTGAGTGTGCCCAATTCGGGGAGGCCGGCCAACAGGGTGAATGTCAGGGCCGGGCCGACGCCTGGTACGCTGCGCAGGAGATCTTCCCGCTCTCGCCACAACGGGCTCTGCCGCAGCCGGTCATGGAGATCCCCATCCAGGTCACGCAGCTCTTGTTCCAGGACGGCGATCACCCGGTCGATACGCTGCTGGACCACGGGCAACGCTCGCTGGCGCCGTTGCTGCTCGGCGACCTTCATTTGGATGACTTGCCGCCGACGGGCAACAAGGGCTTCGAGTTCTCGAGCCTCGGTGGTGGCCAGGGGTTGGGCCACAACCCCACTAGCCTCGCCGAAATGGGCGATGGCCGCTGCATCGAGACGGTCCGTCTTAGCCAGCTTTCCCATGGAGCGGGCGAAGTCTCTGACCTGGCGGGGATTGACCACGGCGACCGGGACGTTTGCCGTGCCGAGGGCCACTACCAAGGGAACCTCATACCCGCCGGTGGCTTCCAGCACCACCAGGTGGGGCTCCAGCTTTCGAAGCCTTTGGACCAGGGCGTCAACGCCTGCTTCGTCCTGGACGGAGTTCCAAGCCTCCCCCGTGGGGCGAACAGCCACGTCCACCCAATCCTTGGATACATCAATCCCAACGAACACCTGTTTACTATTAGCCTGCACTTCTTCCTCCCCGGCCCTTCCTTGCACGATGCGGGCTTTTCTAGGCCCAGGCAACTGTTCGGGCTCTTGGATAATCCCGGCGGGGCGATCCACGCTGAGCTGCGGTCTTGGGACCAAGGACAGTACGGTCTACCCCGCCGCTATTAAGATACAAGGACAGGCTTGTCGAACCATTTTTTTGAGGTAGTAACTTAAGGTTCATCGGCTACAAGATTCCTTGAAGCAGTTCGGCCAACTCCTGTTTATCATTCACCGGCCGGACGTTGCGATGGAGTCCAAAGTCGGTCATCGCGTCTTCGGCTATTTGATCGAGTCCCTCTTGGGTCACACCCACATCCTTTAGGCGCAACGGCATACCGGTTTCCCGGAAAGTGCTCTCCACGGCGTCGGCCGCCGCTTGGGCCGCCTGCTCCTGGTCCATGCCATGGGTGTTCACGCCCATCAGGAACGCCAAACGGGCCTGCCCGGCGGCGTTGTGGCTGCGGTTGAAACGTATCCCCGGCGCCGTCAGAATGGAATATGCCGGCCCGTGGCCGCAATCGGGGTATCTGGTGTCCAGGGAATGGGCCAGTGAGCTAACCACGGCCATGGCTCCGGCGCCGCCCGCTCCGTTGTCTGCGGATCGGTTGGCCAGAAAAGCGGCCGCCGTCAGATTCAACCGCACCTGGCCGTCGCCGGGCTGTTTCTCGATCATCGCCATATTGCCCGTCAGCAGCCTTAGGGCCTGGATCAGGTCGCCTTCGGCCAGGGGGTTGATGCCCTGGGACTGCAAACCGCCAACCACGCCGCTGTAGCATGAGGCGGCGGCGCTGAGGAACAGCTGGGGCGGCGCGGTCAACAGGGCTTCTTCGTCCCAGATGACGGCGCAGGGCCTGGTTTTTGGATCGAACAATTCAACGCGGTGGCCCGTTTCGGGATCGATGACCGCCGTCCCCGCCCGGGTCATGGCGGTGGTGGGAGTGGTCAGCACCACGATGTTGGGGACCTTGGGTTTCATCAACCGGGGGC
>JACZXN010000022.1 GCA_022571575.1 Chloroflexota bacterium
CGGCGCCCGACCTTCCTTTGGCCGCTCCGGAAGACGCGGCCGATTTCGGAAAGCCATTCCACGTCGATCGGGGGTTCAGGCTGGGCCGCTTGGGCTCCGGGCCGGTTCGACTGGCAAGATCAGGCGAGGAAATTACGGACCAGCCCCACGGATAACCCCCCAATATCGAACCAGCTTTTCGAGGCCTGAACACTGGCCTCGCCGCCTAGTCTTTACGGTGAAGGCCGGAAACCTTGCGGCCTGGCGTGGTAGACTCGTTCAGATACGCATTGACTCGTACTGTGTATTGGGTTAGTATTCACGAATTCAATTCCAGGGGCTTATAGCTACGTTCAATTCTGTAGCAGCGGATGAAATACTCCAATATTTCGTCGGTTCGAAAAAATGGCTAGCGCTTAAGCACTGCGGTGTCATCGAAACGAGTTGGTTACACCGCTGGGAATACAGGGGAGAGAGAAGCAATGATTGGTTCTATCCATCTTAATCTTGGGCGAATCGTTCCGGTAATCGCCATACTCTTGCTCACGCTGTTAGTTGCGTGCGGTGCTTCGGCGACCGCCGTTCCTGCGGCGACGGCCACCACCGCTCCGCAGCCGACGGCCGAGCCAACCTCAAGCGGTGGCGCGGCCACCGGTGGCGCGGCCACGCCGACGCCCTACGCATTTGCGGCGCTCGCTCACATCGCTGAGCTTGACGCCAGGTTCCCCAACCCTCCGCCCATCCCCCCCAAGCCGCAGCTGTACGGCGGTGTCCTCCATGTAGCCACCAGCATCAAGCCGGACATGGACCCGATCCGCATCCGCGACTCCGAGTGGTACGTGGTATGGGACCAACTGCTGGAATGGGAAGCCCAATGGTACTTCCCCGAAGTGCAGAAAACCCCGACTATCCGTAAAAACTTGGCCGAAAGCTGGGAAATGGTGGACGCTTCGACCTGGAACTTCAAGATAAAGACCGGGGTCAAGTTCCACGACATCCCACCGGTGAACGGCCGTGAAATGACTGCCGTAGACGTCAAATACTCCTATGACCTGTTGCGTGGAAAGCCCGGTTGGGGCGGCGCCGAGGTCATTTCCGTCGATCTGTTGGGCGACAACACCGTGCAGTTCCACACGCGGATACCGCTGACCAGCTTCCCGTTGATTCACACCAACGGCACCACCCCCACGATCTTCCCCAAAGAGGCCGTGGAATCGGAAGGCGGCTTGCACGAGAACCCCATCGGCACCGGCGCCTTCATCCTGAAGGAGTTCGTCCCCAACGAAGGCGTTCTCTTCGAGAGAAATCCCAATTACCACCTTAAAGACGCCGACGGCAACCAGCTTCCGTTCTTGGACGCGCTGCGCTACATCTTTGCCCGTGGCTCGGCGACCCAGGTGGCCCTGTTCCGGGCCGGCCAGGTAGACATCATGCGCCTGTCCAGCATCGATACGCTGGAACAGATTCTCAAGACAAACGAGGACACCACGGTCTACCGCGTGCCGTCCTTCGGTTGGGGCGGATACTCGGTCTGGCTTCCTTTGGACAAGCCCCCCTATAACGACAAGAGGGTCCGGCAGGCATTGTCCATGGCCATTGACCGGCGGGTCGTGCTGGAGGTCGTCAACCGCAGCGACGGCGCCATGTATGGGGCCTTCCCTTGGGCCTTGGCCGGATTCACCAATTTCGAAGATTACAACTTGAGTAACCTGGGAAAGTTCTTCCAGTACAATCCCGAGGAAGCCAAACGCCTGCTGGACGAAGCGGTGCCTGGCGGCCTCAAGCTTGAACTGGAATGGGGCGAACTCCAGGGTCTGCCCTTGGGTGACTACGCGGTGCTCATCACCAAGTTCTGGGAAGACATCGGAGTGGATGTCGACCTTAAGCAGTTGGAGAGCGGCACCTGGCAGTCCAAACGCCGCGGTGGCGCCGATGTCGATGTGCCATTGATCAGCTTGGTCAACACCGGCTCCGGCCCCACGGCTTGGGACTGGATCTACGCTCCGTATCACAGCTCGATACCGGACACAATCAACCGGCCTTACGTCAACGATCCCAAAGTCGACGAACTTCTGGACGAATGGGTGAATTCGTCCGATTCGCGGCAGCTCGAGATCCAGAAAGAATTGTTCGAATATCTTGGCGATCAGATGTACCGGATACATACCATGGTCCCGCCGCATTACGCCATCGCCCAGCCCTATCTGGTCAGGGCGGGGAACCCTTACTGCTGGTTCCCGGGGTTCTGCTCGTACGAGGCCAAGACCACCTGGATGACCGGCGACAATATCCCGGACCGGAAATACGACAAGTTCGGGCAATAAACGCGCCAACGAGTCGAGAAGAGAATGTCCTCGCCACGCCGGCGGGGGCATTCTTCTCTCAACAGCCCCGGTATGTTCGTCTCGGCCATGGACCGTTCTTTCATCGCCGATCGGCCACGGAGATATTGATATGAAATTTGCCGCGGGGCGGCTGGCGATAGCGGAGATTCGGGCCTGATGTGGAGCTATATCTTACGGCGGTCCCTGCTGTCGGTCTTAGTCCTTCTCATGGTGTCCATCGGGGTTTTCTCCATCGTGCGGATGCTCCCCGGAGACGCGGTGATCCTGTCGCTGGACGAGTTCTCGTCGCTGACGCCGGAGGGGCTGGCGCAAGCCCGTCATGAACTGGGGATAGACCGCCCGTTCATCAACCAATATGGCACTTGGATCTGGGGTGTGCTGCACGCCGACCTGGGCAAGTCCCTGGTCACCCGGAGATCGGTGGCCGAGGAGCTATCCAATCGGGTCGTCCTGACCCTTCATCTGGCCATAATGGCCATGATTGTTGGCCTCGTCATCGCCATTCCCATTGGAATCATATCCGCTGTGCGCCAGGATACGCCGGCAGACTACGGAGGCCGGTTATTCGCCATCTTGGGCCTTTCGCTGCCCGATTTTTGGATGGCGGTGGTGGTCATAACGTTCATGACCATCGTTTTCCAATGGTTCCCGCCGCGGGGCTTTGAACCGATCTGGATCGACCCTTGGAAAAACATCCAGCAATTGTTCCTGCCGGCCTTGATCATCGGGTCCCGCTTCTCGGCGGTGGTCATGCGCATGACCCGTTCCTCCCTGCTGGAGGTGCTGCGCGAGGACTACATCCGCACCGCCTGGGCCAAGGGGATGGGAGAGCGGACGGTGATTGTCCGCCACGCGTTGAAAAACGCCCTGATCCCGGTGGTCACTGTGATTGGGCAGCAGTTTTCCCTGTTGATCGGGGGTACGGTAATCGTCGAATTCGTGTTCCTCCTGCCGGGGGTGGGCAGCCTAACCCTGGATGCGGTGTTCCTCCGGGACTACACCATGATTCAGGGGGCGGTGCTATTTTTCGCGACAGTCATGGTGTTCATGAACCTGCTGGTCGATCTTTCATACGCCTGGTTCGACCCGCGGATCCGTTTCAGTTAAGAGGGAGACAGTAGAGATGTTCCGCCAGGTCGCGCAGACCGCCGAAGCCCTTGAGATGAGCCGTCACCGTGCGTGGGGCCGGTCGCTACTGGAGGTCGCCCGCCGCAAACCCCTGGGAACGGCTGGGGCGGTGGTGACCCTGGTGCTCATATTTAGCGCGATCTTCGCGCCACTCATCGCCCCCTTCGATCCCTACGACTTCAATCTCACCGAGGGGGGCTTACCCATTCGTCAGCAGGCTCCCAATGGTGAGTTTCTGTTCGGAACGGACGCTCTGGGCCGTGACGTGTTCAGCCGGATCATCTACGGCTCCCGGGTATCATTGATGGTGGGGTTTTTGTCGGTGGCGTTGGGGGTCACGGTGGGGACCGCCATCGGGCTGGCGTCGGGCTACTGGGGGGGCAAGGTCGACCAGATCTTGCAGCGCATCGTGGACACTTTCATGGCCTTTCCCGGTATCGTGCTGGCCCTGGCCGTGGTGGCGGTGCTGGGCCAGAGCCTGTTCAACATTATCCTGGTCATCGCCATCGTCATCGCACCCGGCTCATCCCGGGTGGTCCGGGGCGCGGTGTTGGCGATCAAAGAAAATATCTACATCGAGGCCGCCCGGAGCATCGGAGCATCGGACCTGCGCATCGCCCTGCGTCATATTCTTCCAAACGTCGTGGCGCCGATCATAATCATCGCCACGGTCTGGGTGGGAAATGCCATCGTTATCGAGGCCGCCCTCAGTTTCTTGGGCCTGGGAACCCCGCCTCCAACGCCCACCTGGGGCGGGATGCTGGCCGGAGAAGGTCAGCGAAATCTGGAGAACGCGCCTTGGCTTGCCATCTTTCCAGGCCTGGCGATCAGCATCGTAGTTCTCTCGTTCAACATGTTGGGCGACGCCCTGCGCGACGTATTGGACCCACGCCTCAGGACCCGCTAAGCACACGGGCGCAGCTTTCGCCCAGAGCACCGGGTCCAAGCCGATGACCGCAATCGGTGCCGGACACCACCCTGGGGCCGGTTGTCTTTGGGATCGGGGCGGCTGAAGCGGTAACCACGGCCGGGCCCCGAAGCCCGCCATCACCTTGAACATCTCCTCGATCATCGGTTTTCTCCACCCCGCTCTCCTGAGTCAGGCCGTTCAGTGAAATATCCGGCAAACACGGAACAATTCCTTGGGTCTGGTCTGTTATTCCGGACGGGGCTGGGCGGCATCGGCACGCGGGCTCCGGCCTGCGCCTCATTATAGTGATGCGTTCCTGTGGTGAGGCGATGCCCGCGGCTGGGCAATGATTTAGGCCCTTGGCACGGGGTTGGAACGGCGGCGTGTACCCGAATGACGGTTTGCGGCATCAAATCAACAACTGCAACTTTAACTTGAAGCAGAGGTTGCCGGGTGAAGCTGTTGGTAAAGCCGTTAAGGACAACCCGCTGGACCGCGCTGGCGGCCGGGCTATTGGCCCTGGCGGTGGCCTGTGGCGGAGCCGGCCCAAACGCGGCGCAGAACGCCGCTGCCACGCAATCCACCGCCGGGGATCCTGAGTCGGCCTCGATAGATCAAGAAGGGATCCCGGAAAGCACTTCCACGGCGCCGCGAATGGTTCCAGACCTGGACCGGAGCATCCACAGCGTGCCCCTGGAGGACATCCTCTTCGACACCTTCGGCGCCACCAGCGCCCGGTTCGTGCCCCTGAGCGAGATCTCGGACGAACTGCAGGCCGGCCTCCGGGACGCCATCGTCCCAGTGGACCGCCCGGTGTACGGCGGCCCCGGCGCCCTCCCATGGTTGGACGACGACGACTTGATCCTGGGGTACGAGTCCGGCGCCGAGGCCTTCGCCTATCCCATCAACATCCTCAATTTCCACGAGATCGTCAACGACACCATCGGCGGCGTGCCCCTCCTGATCACCTACTGCCCTCTGTGCTTCAGCGGCGTGGTCTTCAGCCGGGAGGTGGACGGCCAGATTCTCACCTTCGGCAACACCAGCGCCCTGTATCAGTCGGACCTGGTGATGTATGACCACCAGACCGGGTCATACTGGTTCCAGGTGGCCGGCGAGGCTGTGGTCGGGACTCTGACTGGGTCGCGGCTCGAGCCGCTGCCATCGGCGACCATGCCCTGGGGAGAATGGAAGGCGCTGCATCCGGGTACCCTATTGATCACGGGCGCCGAGGAGTCGGAGAGTAAATTCGCGACGGCCCGCTACGCCACCGGCTTCGGCAGCGGGTACCAAGACCGGATCAACAGCGGGCAGTTCGTCTTCCCGGTCGATGAGGACAAGCTCGACGGGCGGCTCTCCGCCGGTGAGATCGTGCTGACCGTGGAGACCGGGGGCGGCATCACCGTGTTCCCATTGGGGGTCATCGGCGACGGCGCGGTTAACGCTGAGGTGGGCGGACTGCCGGTCGTGGTGTTCACCACCTCGGGGGGCCGATCGGTGGGCGCGTTCTCCCGTTCCCCGGTTTCAGGCGATAAAGAAGGGCAAACCCTGACCTTTGATTACCGGGACGAAGATGGGACCTTCGTCGACCGGGAGACCGGAAGCACCTGGGACTTCGCCGGCAGGGCCCAAGACGGACCGCTGGAAGGCAGCCGCTTGGACCGGGTCAGCACCCGCCGGTCACTCTGGTTCGCGGTGGCCGTCTCCTTCCCGGGCGTCGAGGTCTACAACCCCTAGACCAATCGATCGATCCCGGTCGATAAACACCCCGGTAAACACTCCCGTCAACCGTGCGGCAAGGGCAGCGCCAGACGGCCGTCGCGACGCCGCGGGACCCGTGCGATGCAGGCATGTCCGGCGTCGAAATCCGCTTGACACCCCCATGGCTATATGATAAGTTGCGCACGCCTAAAAACAGGCCGGTTTCGATAAGACAAACAGGCCACACCTTCCCTTTTAAGAGAGTCGCTTCATGGAATCCATCATCGTTGCCCTCGCCGCAGGTTGCGTTGCCCTTTTATTCGCTGCATTCACGGCAATCCGGGTACTGCGCGCCGACCCCGGGAACCAGCGGATGCAAGCCATCGGCGACGCGATACGCGAAGGCGCTGGGACATTCTTGCGCCGGGAATACATGGTGCTGGCGCCATTCGTCATTGTGGTGGCCATCGGGCTGTGGCTGCTGATCGACTGGTGGACCCTGGACAACACTATTCCGGAGACGGCCATCGCCTATCTGGTGGGCACGATCTGTTCGGCTACCGCCGGGCTCATTGGCATGAGCGTCGCGGTCAGGGCCAACGTGCGCACCGCCGCCGCCGCCATGCACGGCCTCAATCCGGCCCTCAGGATCGCCTTCTCCAGCGGCACGGTCATGGGCATCACGGTGGTGGGCATCGGACTGCTGGGCGTGACGATCCTCTACGTGATCTTCCAGGACATCACGGTGGTCGCCGGGTTCGGCTTTGGCGCCAGTTCGATCGCGCTGTTCGCCAGGGTTGGTGGAGGAATCTTCACCAAGGCCGCCGACGTGGGCAGCGACCTGGTCGGGAAGATTGAAGCGGGTATCCCAGAGGACGACCCCCGGAACCCCGGAGTCATCGCCGACAACGTGGGCGACAACGTGGGCGACGTTGCCGGGATGGGCGCCGACCTCTTCGAGTCCTACGTAAGCTCGATCATCGCCGCCATCGCCCTGGCCACTGCCGGAGTGGCCGGCGCGGCCGTCGGCTGGGACGACGACAAGGCGGTGCTGCCGCTGATGCTGGCTGGCGCCGGTATCGTGGCCTCGATCCTCGGCACCTTCGTGGTCCGCAGCAGCGAGCAGGCCAGTTTCGGCCAGCTCTTGTGGGCGTTGCGGCGGGGCATATTCGCCTCGGCGATCTTGTTGGTGATTTTCGCCCTGGTGGTCGTGCTCTCCTTGGACATGGATATCTTATGGTTCTGGGCGATAGTTACCGGTCTGGCCGCCGGCATAATCATCGGGCTGTCCACCGAGTACTACACCTCCTACGACTACAGCCCGACCCAGCAGATAGCGGAGTCTTCGCAGACCGGCGCCGCGACGGTGATGATCAGCGGAATCGCCACCGGCATGATCAGCACGGTGGTCCCCCTGGTCGCCGTGGGATTCACCATAATAATCGCCTTCGAATTGGCCGGCTTCTACGGGGTTGCTCTGGCCGGCGTGGGCCTGTTGTCCACCCTGGGCATCACTCTGGCCACCGACGCCTACGGTCCCGTGGCCGACAACGCCGGGGGCATCGCCGAGCAGGCCCAACTTGACCCCGAGGTAAGGCAGCGCACCGACGCCCTGGACGCCCTGGGCAACACCACGGCGGCCACCGGCAAGGGCTTCGCCATCGGCTCGGCCGCGTTGACCTCGCTGGCGCTGCTGGCGGCCTTCGCCATCGCGGCCGACATCACCACGATCAACCTCTTGCAACACACCACCATCGTGGGCATACTCTTCGGCGCCATGCTGCCCTTCCTGTTCTCCGCATTCACCATGAAGGCAGTGGGACGGGCGGCGATGGAGATCGTGGAGGAGGTGCGCCGCCAGTTCCGGGAGATACCCGGCCTGATGGAGGGCACCGCCGAGCCCGATTACAACGAATGCGTGGACATCGCCACCAAGAGCGCCCTGCGCGAGATGATCGTCCCCGGCCTCATGGCGGTGGCCGCGCCCCTGGCGGTCGGTTTCGTTCTTGGGGTTGAGTCCCTGGGCGGCATGCTGGTCGGCGCGGTGGCGTCCGGGTTCATGCTGGCCATCATGATGGCCACGGCCGGCGGCGCGTGGGACAACGCCAAGAAGTACGTGGAGTTGGGCCACTACGGCGGCAAGGGCTCGGACGCCCACAAGGCGGCGGTTGAGGGCGACGTTGTCGGCGACCCGTTCAAAGACACCTCAGGCCCGTCCCTGAACATCCTCTTGAAGTTGATGGCCATCGTGTCTCTGGTGTTCGCTCCGGTGTTCCTGGAGGTCACCCCGCTGATCGACAGGATCACGTAGGCACAATCAGGTAAAGAATGGGGCCGGTCCAGCGACCGGCCCCATTTTAGTCCTGCGCCATTCGTCATCCCGGCGGTGACGTGGTCTGCTATGAACCAGGGCGGGTCACAGACCCGCTCCTACGCCTGGACAACCGACCGCCAGGAAACATTCCAGGACCACCGCTCTGGGGGTTCCGGCCTCAGCCGGAAAGACGGGTGATCCCGCCTTGTGCGGGATGAAGTGCCGTGACGGCTGAAGATCAACTGGATGGTTCCAGGTTGATGATCCGGGCGGTGGCGTTTTCTCCGTCCACCTCCAGCATCCCGATGGTGCCCAAGACGCCCCGTTTGTGGCGTCTTCCAGGGTAGGTCGGGCTACCGGGGTTCATGATCAAAACCCCGTCCCAGTGGGTGACCAGTTCCTCGTGGGTATCGCCGAAAAGAACGACGTCCACCGGCTCTTTGAACTTGCGGGCCATGATCTCCCGGCCGTTGCCGTCGGGGAACACCAACCCGGCGCCGTCGGGGCTGGTGGTAATCTTGGGGCCCGGCCATTGGATGTCGTGGACCATGCCGATGGACACGCCTTCAGCCCTGACCACTCGGGTTGTCATGGCCAGGCGGTCTCCCTCTTCCAAGGGGTCCTCGTAGCCCCGCACCGCCAGCAGCGGGGCCACCTGTTCCAGATAATCCAGGACTCCCAGGCATTCAAGATCGCCGCAGTGGAGGATCAGGTCCACTCCGCGCAGGGCGTCCAGGATCTTCACCGGCAGGTCCCTTCCGCTGCCCGCTGAGTGGGTGTCTGATATCACGCCGATCTTGACGGTCATGAATCGTCTGGCTGGGGGGCCAGGGCATCTATGGTGCGGCGGATAGCGGCCAGGTCGCTTCCGTGGGGGAAGGTGGCGATGGGCAGGTCGGCCCCCGCCTGCCGGAACTGGGCCAGTTGGTCTCGGCACTGCTGGGCCGTGCCCAGCACCGCCACATTCTCCAGCATCCGGTCCGACACGGCGGCGGCGGCCTGGTCCCGGTTTCTGGAGCTCCAGGCGTCCCGCACCGCCACGGCTTCGGTGGCGAAGCCGGCGCGGCTGAAACTATCGAAGTAATAGGACCCCATGCCGCCGATGTAGTACGCCATGTGGTCCCGCAGGAGTTGTTCCCCGTGGGCCAGGTCCTGGGGGCCGTCGGCGGCGTAGCACATGATGTAGGGGGCGACGGTCACATCGGCGATGTCCCGGCCGGCCTTGGCCGCGGCGAGGCCGATCTCTTCCCTCAGGTCGGGCAATCGGCCCCGGCTCACCCAGATGGGCAGCCAGCCGTCGGCCAACTCACCGGTCAAGGCCAGGTTCTTGGGCCCCAAACTGGCCACGTAGATGGGGACGCGCTCCTGCACCGGCGGAGACATCATGCGGAACCCTTCCATCTTGTAGACTCGGCCCTGGTGATTCACGGGCCCACCGGCCAGCGCCTTGCGGATGATGTCGATGTACTCCCGGGTCCGCCCCAGAGGGGAATCGAAGGGCACCCCATGCCAGTTCTCCACCACCACCCGCCCGCTGCTGCCCAAGCCCAAGATGGCGCGGCCCTGGGACAGGATGTCCAGGGAGGCGACGGTCTGGGCGATGATCGCCGGAGTCCGGCTGAATACATTGACGATGCCGGCGCCCAGGCGCAGGTTCTCGGTGTGGCAGGCCACCATGGTCAGCACGGTGAAAACGTCCCGTCCCCAGGACTCTCCGGTCCAGAAGGAGTGATAGCCCAGGCTGTCGGCCTGTTGGGCCAGGGAGATCACATCCGCATCGGAAGTCTCCCGGCTGGCGTTGAGAAAGAATCCGATTTGGTCCATCTTTAGCTCCTGCGGCACAATTTCCGTCAGAGAGTACCGTCAGAGAGTATCAGAAATGAAGGCATACCGAACCGTCATCGGAATCTTGGGGGCGAGCGGGAGAGGCGCGCCAGGAAAGGGCTGCTCAGTTGCGGCTTTCCCAGAGGGTGAAGTAGTCGGGCGAGTCGCCCTTGAGAGCTTCCGCCACCTGCTGCTCGTTCAATTTCTTTAGGATGGTCATTTCCCGCTGGACCAGATCGGCGATGGTGTGTTCCCACCGGTCGGACTCGGAGTCTTTGAAGTTGGAGTGAATCAGGTCCTTCAGGCCCTCCAATATCCTTCCGGTGTGGGCGGCCAGGGCGCCGCCGCTGACCACGTAGACAACCACCGACGGAATCTCGTCTTCGTCGTCCACCTGCACCCCCAGCCGGTCAAGGATGAAGGTCATGGCGATGTCCCGCACCGTTTCCTCGACGATGATGGGCAGGTTGATGAAGTGGGAAAAGAGGAATTCGTTGGATGAGCGCAGCGCCTCGGAGAACTCGGATTCCACCGTCCGGTAGAACTCCTCGTCGAATACGTCGTCGGTATTCAGAAGCAACACCTGAGGGTTCTCCTTCCGGGAGTCGATCACCAGGAATTCCGGCAGGTGTGGGAAGATGCAAAGTTGAATGTCGGGACGCCCGCCGTCGGGCAACTGTGGGTTGAACAACTGTTCCATGTGGTCTGCTTTCTCCACGCCTAGAGCGTCCTGAAGAGGTGAAGAAGAACTATGGGTGGGGCGGACTAAACCGCAGTATTAACACTTTAATCCTAGCTGCGCCAATTATCCACCTTCGAGTTCACGCCGGCAGCCGCGGCAGGGGAGGCCTCGAGGTGGACGCCTCGGGCGATGACCCGTTAGAGCAGTTCCGAGATGTCCTGCATCTGCTGGTAGATCCAGTGGTTGATGTCTTCGCGGCAGACCGACTCGAACAGGCGCGCCGCCCGGTCCTTGCGGTCTTCGGGAGCCATGGTGACCGCTTGGTACAGGGCCTGCATGGTGCCCTCGATGTCGGTGGGAGACACGCTGAGAGCGCCGTGGGCAAGCTGTTGGTGTACGCCGCTGCTGTGGGACAGGACCAATACGCCGTCGCGGTTGTTCACCACCGGGCCTTCTTTGGCCACCAGGTTCATGCCCTCGATGATCGTGTTCACCAGCAGGGCGTCGTAGAGCTTCATGCCGGCGATGGCCTGGGTGTAGTTGTTCTCGATAAAGGGCACGATGGGCTGCCAGTCATCGGTCCCATGGTTGTTGTTGATCTGCTGGATCACCTGCTGTATCTCGTCCATGTACCTTTGATACTGGCGTATGTGGGTGCGGGAAGGCACCAGGAAGGCCAGGAACTTGACCTTGCCTTTAAGCTCGGGATAGCGCGTGAGCATCAGCTCGTAAGCCCGGAAGCCGCGGACGATGTTCTTGTTGGGCTCGGCGCGGTCGATGCGGACGATGGTGAATTCTCCGGTGTCCGCCGACAGTTTCGCCTCATAGTCCAGGGCGCGGGGGGAGTTGGCGATGCGCTGTACTTCTTCCACGTTGATGGAGATGGGGTAGACCTTGACCGAGGTGGTGTGGCCACCGCGTTCCACGGTGTGGTTGTTCCGGTCTATGGTCACTTCCGGGACGAACTCTTCCACCGTGTCCAGGAAGCAGCGGACATCGCCGATGGTCTGGAAGCCCAGCAGGTCGGTGGCGCAGAGCGACTCACAGATGCGGCGGGTG
>JACZXN010000395.1 GCA_022571575.1 Chloroflexota bacterium
TAACCGGCACCCCAACCTACGAGATCGGCGGCGAGCTTCACCCCGGTGACGTTGGCATCGACGAACTGCGGGAGGCAATCAGGTCAGCGGCCGCCGGATGATCCGGGTGATCGAGCTGCTCCAAGCCTGTCCGGCACGGCGAATCAAGGTGCTCCGTGCCCTCTGACGGCTCAGTGTTGGTCATCGGAGCGGGTATCTTCGGTCTGACCGCCGCCCTGGAGCTTCAGCAGAGGGGGCACCGGGTGACCGTGGCCGACCCCGGACCGATTCCCCATCCCCTGGCGACCTCCAACGACCTCAGCCGCATGGTACGGATCGATTACGGCGCCGACGGGCTATATTCCTCCTTGGGCGCCGACGCCATCGAGGGCTGGCGCCGTTGGAACGCCGGCTGGGGCCGGGATCTGTTCCACGAAGATGGCATGTTGCTCCTCACCAGCGCTCCCATGGTTGCCGGAGGGTTCGAGCAGGACTCCTACGATCTCTTGACCGGCCGCGGATTCTCCCTGGAGCGTCTCGCCCCCGGCGATCTGGCCCGGCGGTATCCCCACTGGAACTCGGAGTATTACATCGACGGCTACTTCAACCCCATGGCCGGCTGGGCCGAAGCCGGTGAGATAACCGCCAGCCTGGCCCAGGACGCAGCCAACGCCGGCGTGTCCGTGGTGACCGGGTTCTCGGCGGTCCGGTTGTTACAAGATGGCGATCGCGTCTCTGGGGCCGCCGCATCGGACGGGACCGAATTGCGGGCAGATTGGGTCGTGGTGGCGGCGGGGGTTTGGACGACCGTCCTGTTGCCGGAGTTGGCCGACCGGATGTTGCCCGTTGGGCAGCCCGTTTTCTACTTCAAACCTCAAGATCCCGGCAGCTACCGCCCTCCCTCTTTCCCGCCCTGGGCCGCAGACACACCCCGCAGCGGCTGGTACGGTTTTCCGGCCAACCACGAGGGCGTGGTCAAGATGGCCAACCACGGACCGGGCCGGCGGGTCCACCCGGACGCGGAGAGGGTGATTCTGGCGGAGGAGGAAGCCCTGTGCCGGGCTTTCCTGGCGCAGTCGCTGCCGTCCCTGGCGTCTGTCCCGCTGCACGAGAGCAAGATGTGCCTCTACTGCGACACCTGGGACGGAGACTTTTGGATCGGCCGGGACCCGGAAAGGCAGGGGTTGGTGGTTGCCACCGGTGGGAGCGGGCACGCTTTCAAGTTCGCCCCGGTCTTGGGCGGGTTGGTGGCCGACGCTCTGGAAGGGATCGAAAATCCCTACAGCCAGCGGTTCGCCTGGCGTCCCCTGGCCGAGATAAAGAAAGAGGATATGCGCTACGTGGGCTGATAGGACAGACGGCGGGTCACGAAGGGGCGGGTAGTTGCTTCAACCGGGGCATCACCTCTTTGGCAAAGAGCCTCATGCTCTGCTCAACCTTATCGTAGGCCAAGCCGCCGAAGCTGAACGCCGCCAAGAATGAGTCGTGGCCCGTGCGGCCTCGGATGTCCATGATCTTCTGGTAACACTGGTCCGGGGTGCCCCATACCTGCAGGTCGACGAAGAAGTCCTTGACGTCTTGGTCGCCGTATTGTTGGATCTTCTCGGTGAACTTGCCGTAGTACTCGTAACCCTTGGTTGTCTTCAGGTGGTCGCTGCGGAACTCGTAGTGGTCCATCACCGACTCCCAATAGTTGCCGATGTACTCCTTGGCCATCTCCCGGGCTATGTCTTCATCCTCATGGCAGAAGGTGAAACCCACCACGATGGGCGCCGGCGGGGCCGACCCGTTCACCTCTTGATAGATCTCCCGGTAGGCTTTCAACTCGGACTCAACCTCGCTCCAGGGTTTCTGGGGAATGATCAACATGCCCAACCCCAACTGGGCCAGCACCACCGAGGACTCCGGTGAAACGGCGGCGGCGTAGGTGCGGCCTTTGAAACTCTTGAATGGCTTGGGCCGGATGTCCACCCTGGGTTGCTGGATCAACTCCCCGTCGAACTCGGCGACTCCGTCTTCCAAAGCCTGGATCAACAGCCGGGCGCTCTCGGCAAACCTGGTCCGGGACTCGGACATGTTCAGCTTTAAGCCGTCGTATTCCACCCGGGCCAGACCCCGGCCCACGCCGACCACCGCGCGTCCGCCGCTGAGATGGTCCAACATCGAGAACTGCTCCGCCACCCTCACCGGGTTGTGCCAGGGCAGGACCACCACCATGCTGCCCAGTTGCACCGTTTCAGTCCGTCCCGCCATGTAGGAAAGGAACTGCAGCACGTCGGGACACATGGTGTAGTCGGTGAAGTGGTGTTCCACGCCCCAGATGGACTCGAACCCCAGGGGTTCAGCCAGGTCGGCCAGGCGCAGTTCGTTCTGATAGACCTCGTGGTCGGTCCGGGTCTGGCGGCGGTTCTGGAAAAAGATCGACGTTCCGACGTGCATCAGTCCACTCCGGGGCGAGATTAATCCGAGCCCCAGTCTACAATCCGGCGGCGTACCCCGTCCACCGGGGGCGAGGCCCTATTCTGCGCCGCCGCAGGCTGGCCCCGGCGGTGGCCCGGGGCCGGGACCCAAACGGTGGGG
>JACZXN010000396.1 GCA_022571575.1 Chloroflexota bacterium
CTGTGTTTCGGGTACGCGGCGGTGGTCAAGAACAAACCGGCCGAATACGCGTTCTTGGCCGAACTGGAGGATGCCGCGGCCGACCTGATATCCATCGAAGCGGCGCAGCCGAATCTGGACCTATCAGTGTTGGCCAAACTACCCAGCAAGACGATGGTCCTGGGTGTGTTGGACCTGGGGGATATGGCCGTGGAATCGCCCGAGTCCGTCGCCGCTATGGTCCGGGAGGCTTTGAAATACCTGCCGCCGGAACGGCTGATGCTGGCCCCGGACTGTGGCATGAAATACCTGCCCCGGGACGTGGCCTTCGGAAAGCTGAAGGCGATGACCGCAGGGGTGAAGCTAGTCCGGGATTCATTGAGGTGATACGGTGCCGTCCTTCGCATCTGTCACCCTGATCCTTCCGCTGAAGGAGAAGGGTCTCATTGTTCCCGGACAGCGTTGGTTGAGTAGCAACGAGATTCTTCCGCTGACGCCTCAGAATGACAAGTGGGTGGCCGACGCCTTCCCGCAGGTATCACCATCGGTTCCTCGCTAAAGCAACAAAAAGCCCCAGCCGGTTCCGGCTGGGGCTTTTCTGCGCTTGATGCGGCTACAGCCCCATGGCGTAGCAGGCCCGGCGCGGGTCGCCCCCGGTGCTCAGGTTGCCGGTTTTGGGGTCTCTGACTGAGACGGTGGCTCCCAGGCCGCAGTTGGCCGCCCGGGCTATGTCGTGTCCCCTGGCCCTCAGGGCGTCGGCGGTGCTCTCCGGGATGCCCGGCTCCAGGTCCAGCCGCCCGGGAAGATAGGTGTGGGGGTAGAAGGAGTTGACGACGCTCTGGCTGGCGAAGCGGGGCGCTTCGATGGCCTGCTGCGGGTCCATGCCAAAGAGCAGCACGTTCAACACCAGTTGCACGTTGGCCTGGGCCTGGTTGTCGCCGCCGGGGCAGCCGATGGTCATCACCGGCTGGCCGTCTTTGCGGGCGATGTAGTTGATCAGAGTGGTGCGGGGCCGCTTTCCCGGCTCGACCACGTTGGGATGGCCCTCTTCGCAGTTGAACATCTCGATGCGGGTGCTGAGGGTGCAGCCCAGTTCCGGGAAGAACGCCGATTTGGCGAAGGCGCCGCCGCTGATGGTGCCGTTGACCATGTTTCCCTGGTCGTCCAGCACCGACACGTGGGTCGTGCCCTCGTGGGATGAGTTGTCGTCCGATGCGCCGTTGGCCGATGCCGCAAGGGGAGCGGTTTTGGGAACAGCGCCGGCGCCCTTGGAGAACTTCCAGGGGTCGCCGGGGGCCGCTTGCTCCGGTAGAGCGCGCTCCGGGTCGATGAGACCTACCCGCTCGGCGGCATACTCCTTGGACAGCAGACCGTCGATGGGGACCTCGGCGAATCCCGGGTCGGCGTAGTATGCCTCGCGGTCTCCGAAGGCCAGCTTCAACGCCTCGGTGACCGTGTGGATGTACTCGGGGCTGTTATGGCCCATGGCCTTCAGGTCGAAGTGCTCCAGGATGTTCAGCGTTTGCTGGAGCATGGGGCCCTGGGTCCAGGTGTCGTGGCCAAATATCTCGTGACCGGCGAAGGTGGTCGAAACGGGCTCGCCGAACTGGCTCTTGTAGTTGGCCAGGTCGTCCATGGACAGGATACCGCCGACCCGCGCCGACGATTCCACGATGGTCTTGGCGACGGACCCTTTGTAGAAAACGTCCCGCGCCGCCTGCAGTCCCGCCACCCGGTCACCGGATACGGCAGCGGAGGACATGGCCTTCAGGGTGTTGGCCAGTCCGGGCTGGACCAGCAGAGAACCGGGTTGGGGGACCTGTTTGTTCTCGAAGAACACGTCCCAGCCGCCCGGCGGGTAATTGTCGAACTGTATGGCGGTGGTGGCGGACTTCAGCCGCTCCAGCATGTACTCGTAGTTGGGGATGCCGTTCTCGGCGTAGTCGATGGCCGGGGCCAAGACCTGATCGATGGACAAGCTGCCGTAGCGTTCCAGAAGCGAGATGAAAGCATCGACGATCCCCGGAACGGTGAAGGAGAGATGGGCCTTGTCGCCGGGTCCGGTGGGGATGCGGTCCAGCCCCTGGGACTTGTAGAAATCCGCGGTGGCCAGGCCGGGCGCCACTCCCTGTCCGCTGAGGGACAGCAGGTCGCCGCTGGCCGCGTCGTAGAGCATGAACACGCCCTCCGCCGCCAGGGAATAGGAGGCGATGGGCTCGATCACCGCCGCGGCGAAACCGGCGGCGGCGATGGCGTCGAAGGCATTCCCGCCGTTCAGAAGCATCCGCATCCCGGCCATGGAGGTGAGGTAGTGGCCGCTGGAGATCACTCCCTTGGTGGACCGGACCACCGGACGCCCGGTGCCGGGCAGATTGATGTCCCCCTGCTCCAGTTCGTGAACGGCTTGTTGACGGGCCATGAATGACTCCTGCCATCGGTCTAGATCGGACTTTAACTTGGCGTGCCTGCATGCGGATGGGCCAGGAAAGTTGGTCGGGGTGAGTGGATTCGAACCACCGGCCTCTACGTCCCGAACGTAGCGCGCTGGCCACTGAGCTAAACCC
>JACZXN010000397.1 GCA_022571575.1 Chloroflexota bacterium
CGGCCCGCGGCCACGGGCCATTTCCCGGCGATCTGCCGGACCGGGAGCGTAGCGGGCTGTTCCTCTTTCTGGGGGCCAATAAGAAGAGCATCACCCTGGACCCGGCGCTGCCCACGGGCCGGGACCTGTTCTTGCGCCTGGTGGCAGGAGCCGATGTGCTGGTGGAGGACACCCGGCCCGGCGTCATGGCCGATCTGGGTCTGGACTACGGGGCATTGAGCGAGATCAACCCGCGCCTGATATACGTCTCCATCACCCCATACGGGCAGGACGGCCCCAACAGCCAATGGAGCGCCTACCCCATCAACAGTTTCCACGCATCGGGGGAGGGGTACACTTTGCCGGGGGGCTTGAGTCACGCCATGTTTCCCGAGCGTGGTCCCACCACCGCCGGGAACCACCTGGGGGAGTACGACGCCGGGTTGCTGGCCGCCTCCGCCTGCGTCGCCGCCCTCTTCGCCCGGGAGATGGGCGGGTCCGGGCAACACCTGGATATCTCCAAACAAGAGGCCATCTTCGCCCTGAACCGCTTGACCAACGCCCAGGCCATGGGCCGAGGCCACAAGGTGGACCGCTCCCGCGGCTACGAGTACGGCGGGATCTACCAGTGCAGTGACGGCTACGTCATCATCTACCCCAGGGAAGACCACCAGTGGCAGGCCTTGGCCGGGATCATGGGCCAACCGGAGCTGGGCGGCGACCCGCGGTTCCGCACCAGGCCGGACCGCATGCGCCACGGCGAGGAGATAAACGCCATCATCAGGGCCTGGGCGGCGGACCTGACCAAAGAGGAGATATACTACCAGGTGGCCCCCAGCGGGTGTCCCACCGCGCCATTTTCTACTCCCGAAGACCTGTTCCGGTCGCCTCAGCTCAAGGAGCGCCGGTTCTTTGAGGAGATAGACCATCCCAAGGCCGGCCCGCTGCAATACCCGACACGAGCCTACAGGTTTTCCGGCCTCAGCGAATCCCCGACCCAACCGGCCCCGCTATTGGGCCAGCACAACGAGGAGATACTCTGCGGCGAGCTCGGGCTGCCACGGGAGGAGCTGGCGGAGCTACGCCGAAGTGGTGTCATCTGATGGATAGCGGAGCTCTGAACGGGATAAGGGTCCTGGACTTCACCAACCTGATGGCGGGGCCTTTCCCCACACTGTTGATGGGTTTCCTGGGCGCCGAGGTGATCAAGGTGGAGAGCTCGGTCCAGCTCGATGCGGCGCGGCGTCCACCATATACCCAGGAGGACCCCGACGCCTCACCGGTGTTCAACAGCGTCAATCTCAACAAATTGAGCCTCCGTTTGAACCTGAAAGAGCCTGTAGCCCTGGACCTGGCTCACCGTCTGGTGGCCATCAGCGATGCCGTGGTGGAGAACATGCGGCCTGGGGTCATGGACCGTCTGGGCCTGGGCTACCAGCGGCTCCGGGAGCTGAATCCCAGCATCGTGATGGCATCCCTGTCCGGCGCAGGCAGTACCGGTCCGGAGAGCGCCTACCCTGGCTACGCTCCCGCCTTCAACGCCATATCCGGCATCGGTCACCTGACCGGCTACCCCGACGGCCCGCCGGCCGAGCTTCACGACAGCATCGATGCCCGGGTTGGCGCCACGGCAGCCTTTGCCGTGCTGGCGGCCCTGTTCCATCGACTGAAGACCGGCCAGGGCCAGTTCATAGACCTCTCCTCCAGGGAGGCCATCACCGTGTTCGGGGCCGAAGCCTTGATGGACTATTCCATGAACGGCCGGGTGACAGGCCGCCAGGGCAACCAGGAGCAAGGCATGGCGCCCCACGGTTGCTACCGGTGCACTGGAGACGACGCCTGGGTGACCATCGCGGTGGGGAGCGATTCCGAATGGCAGTCATTGTGCCGGGCTACCGGCAACCACCAGTGGGATGCAGACCCCCGATTCGCCGATGGCTATCTGCGCTACAAGAACCGGGACGCGCTGGATAAGCTCGTGGAAGGCTGGACCCAGGGTCACACGCCCCATGAAGCGGCCGAGTTGCTCCAGGCCGCGGGCGTTGCCGCCGCTCCCTCCATGAGCATCGATGACCTTAACGAGGATGCCCACTTGAAAGCCAGGGGCGCGTGGCAGGAGGTCGAGCATCCGGTGCTGGGACGGCAAAAGGTACAGAGCGCGCCCTGGAAACTCAGCGGTACGCCGGCCGTGATCCGGTCCGCCGGACCGTTGTTGGGGCAGCACAGCCATCAGGTGCTGGAAGAGCTGCTGGGCGTGCCCCGGGAACAGGTAGACCAGTGGATATCCGCGGGGGTGGTTCACTAGCGAAATCATGGGTGTTCCAATCAGGTGCCGGCCTTAAAAAAGCCTGCCCAAATCACTGATCGCATACACGCAAAACTAGGAGGGACTATGAGACTGGAAGGCAAGGTTGCCCTAATCACCGGCGCGGCCAACGGCATGGGCGCCGCCGAAGCCAAGCTCTTCGCCCGGGAAGGCGCCATGGTCGCCATCGGCGACCGGCTGGAGGACGAAGGACGGAGGGTGGAGGCCGAGCTAGTGGAGGCCGGCGGTCA
>JACZXN010000398.1 GCA_022571575.1 Chloroflexota bacterium
TGCACATGTTCAGTTTCTTCCTGGCCGACGAGGTGCGCGAGCA
The DNA here is from genome assembly GCA_022571575.1 of Chloroflexota bacterium. The sequence continues at coordinate 44 of JACZXN010000398.1, forward strand.
CAACATCGCGGTGAATATACTCTCGCCCGGCGGACTCAGGACCGAGGGCTCCGCAGCCATCCCCTGGACCCAACGGGACTGGGACCAAAGGGTTGATCCCGAGGCCGTCGGCCCCAGCGCGGTCTACCTGGCCCGGCAGGACGCCTCCACGTTCACCGGACGGCTGGTGCTGCGCGCCGAGTTCGGGGAGACGTGGGGGGTTTAGCGGTCAGCGGAAATCCCCCTAAATCCCCCTTTGCAAAGGGGGACTTGAACTTCCCCCTTTCGTAAAGGGGGACCGAGGGGGATTTTGCCCCCTGATAGCTGATGGCTGACCGCTGACAGCTGGGGCCTAGAGGCCCAGCAGCCTTTCCGCGTTGCCGTGGTTGATCAGTTCGCGGTCGGACTCGGAGCAGTCCAGGTTATCCACCATCTCGTTGAACAGGCGGAAGTCGGCGAAGGGGTGGTCGGTGCCGTAGAGCAGGCGGCCGGCGCCGTACATCTTGTAGCAGTACTCCAGCGCCTCCGGACTGTGGGCCACGGTGTCCACGTAGATCTTGTCGAAAGAGACCTGGGAGGAATCGGACAAATCGGTCCAGTCTTGGGGCGAGGTCCAAGCGTCGATCATCCGGCCCACGCGGCCTCGGATGAAGGGCACGAACCCGCCGGTGTGGGGGACGATCAGTTTCAGGTCGGGGTATTCCTGGAACACGCCGCTCATCACCATGCGCACCGTGGCGAGGGTGGTGTCGAACATGAAGGCCATGCCCGGCACCAGGGGCCGGTGGTCGATGCCGTTCATGTTGATCGGGGCCGTGGGGTGCATGTTCATCGGCACGCGCAGGCTCTCAATATGCTTGTAAACCGGCCAGAACTCACGGATGTCCAGGGTCTTCTGGTTGATGTTGGAGAAGAGATAGACGCCCTTGAAGCCCAACTGCCCCACGCAGCGGTCGATCTCGGCGATGGTGCGTTCCGCGCTGCCCCAGCCCAGGGTGGCCCAGGCCTGGAATTTGCCGGGGTGGGCCTGGATGACCTCGGCCAGGTGGTCGTTGATCCGGGAGGCCCAATCGTCGGCCTCGGGGCCGCCAAGCAGTTCGGGGCCGGGCATGCCATGGCTCAGGACCGAGATTCCGATACCCAGGTCTTCCATGTCCCGCAGTTTCTGGTCGGCGTCGGCGTGGACGATGGGCGAGGCGTGCTGGTAGCCGCCGGTGCAGCTTACGAAATAGGTCCCGCCCCGCAGGACGCCCTGGGGCAGGGAACTGCGTCCCGCCAGGTACTCCAGGTAGGGCAGATAGATCAGATGACTGTGGACGTCGATGCGCACGGTGGGGGCTCCTTTGGATCGGCCATCAGCGGTCAGCAGACGACGCTATGTGGTTTTCAGGGACAGTTTACCCCGAGCAAGAAGACACCTCAACGGCCCAAAAGCCGGGCGGCGTGATCAAGCTCGGCAACCGAAGGTATCCGGGTGCAGGCTCAGCCTGCGAGGCCCCGCAGGCGATCGACGTTGCCGTGGTAGATCAGGTCGCGGTCGGCGGACAGCAGTCGGCGCTTGGCTGACAGCTATTTACTCCACGATCACGTCCACGGACTGGACCATGTTGTTGCCCATGCCTTGCATGTTCCACTCCGGTTCCACCGGCTGGCGGTTGCCCTCGGCGTCCGTGGCCCGCACCATCAGCGTGTGTTTCCCCGCAACGGCGTTCCATCGGGCTGTCCACCCACGCCAGGCGAACCGGGGAGGCGCATCGCCGAGCTGGGCGTCGGACCAGGTCGCGCCGCCGTCGGTGCTGGTCTCCACGCGTGAGATGCCCTCCCGTCCGGCCCAGGCGCGGCCGGTCAGGGTCACGGGTCCGGCATCAAGGAGCCTGGTCCGGGTCATGAAATCGGGGATCCCGGGGGGGAGCATCAGCGCCCGCACCCGCATCAGGTCCACCGGTTCGCCCAGGTCGCCGGCCGTTTGGGTATAGCGGTAGGTGGCGTGCATCTGGTAGCCGCTGAAGTGTTCGCCGATGGCCTCGATGCTGTCCAGCCACTTCACGCTGGTCATTCCATACCAGCCGGGAACGACCAAGCGCAGCGGGTAGCCGTGTTGGGGTTCCAGCGGCCGCCCGTTCATCTCATAGACCAGCAGCACCTCGTCCCTGGTGGCCTCTTCGATGGTGAGGCTGCGCTGATAGTACTGGACCTCTTCCCCCTGCACTCCCTGGTCGAGCCCGGTGAACAGTATCTCCACCGCTTCCCCATTCACGCCGGCCGCTTCCAGCACGCCTTTGAGCGGCGTCCCGGTCCATTCGGCGGTGCTAACTCCCTCAACGAGCCAGGGTTGTGACACCGCGCGGGGCGTGAACAGGGCCCGCCCGTTGCCGGCGCACTCCATGGTGACGACTTCGGTCCGCGAAGGCAGGGCCCTGATGTCCTCCAGGGAAAGGGTTGCGGGCTTCCCAACCAGACCCCCGATCCTCAGGTTCCAGGCGCTCAGGTCCACCTCCGGGATATCGA
>JACZXN010000399.1 GCA_022571575.1 Chloroflexota bacterium
CAGGTCCGTCACCTCGTCCAGGGACGGCATCGACGGCCTGGGGGCGTGGCGCAGCATGACGGTTAAGACGTTGGGCCCCTTCCGCTTGAAGTCGTTCACGTTCAGCACGCTCACCCTCCCGTCTGGTTCCCCTGGGATCTGCCCCGCCGGACCGCGCGGTGTGTCCGGACCGCCGCGGCCACGGCGCCGAAGGGGTTGGTCCATTGCTCGCCGCTGGTCTTGGCCAACTGGACCCACACCTCAGCCCAGTGGGCAAACTCCGAGAACCGGTACCCGGCCAGGGCCACCCAGGCGTTCCGTTCCGCTTCTTGGAGCGCCTCCTTGAGGTCGGCCTGCCCGGCCGCCGGACGCAGGAGGCGCCCCGAGGGCAGCGTCAGCAGGGCGTCGATCCGCTCCAGCGCCTCGGAGCAGGCCTCGTTTCAGGTCCTCGGCGTCGTCGTACCCGGCCAGGCCCAGCACCTCCTCCGGCGTCAGCCCGTACCGGCGCCGGCACTGGGTGAACAGGTCTCCGGCATTCCGCAGCTCTCCAGGTTGGGACTTGCCGCCATCGGCGTCCGGCATCAGCCCTTGGGCTCCGGGGCGCCCGGATCAGAAGCTTCGGGCTCTTCTGGAGGGCTGAACAGGTAGCCGCAGCCCTGGCAGCGGTAGACGTCGTTGTCGTCGGGCCGTTTCTTCTCAAGGAGGATCAGAAACTTGGAAACACACCGGCGGCACCGCAAGTCTGGGAGCGAAGATCCGGACGTGGTCATTGGCCGGCCCCCTTCCGGTACCTTTCCCGCGTTATCCAGAGGTCGTCCAGGTATTCGTACCGGTCCATGACGGGCCGGGCGACTGGAACCCAACGCTGGGCGAGCTCCGCCATGGCCACCGGGTCCGAAGTATCGGCGGTCTCCTCGAAGCCCTGGACCCGCGTCATCTCCCGGGCGCAGCGCAGTGCCAGAGCCTGTGAGAAGAAATTGTCCCCGAGCTTGTACCCCGTCCCGATGTGGGTCACCGAATAGCCCTGCCGGCCACCTGGGCTGAGGACAGACAGATCGGCCACCGCCAACCCCCTGCCCACCACGACCGCCGGGCACATCACGATCTCGCCGTCCGGCGGTGTCGCTATGCCGATCCTGGTTTCCTGGGTCGTTCCCATCGTCTTCACCCCCTCTTCGTTTCGTAGACCACCTTAAAAATGTCAAAGGCGCGGTTAGCGGCGCCAATACCGTCAGAGCCCGTGAGGTTTCCCCTCAGGTAGTTGTAATCGGTCACGGCCTGTTTGACCTCGTCCCCAACCTGCAATACCCCGATCATGGGAAACCTCCCGACGTCCGGGTTGTTGTCCACCTCGTCCGGTGTCAGCGCTTCCAATGGAACGTTCTGGTCTTCGCCTTCAGCCATGTCGTCACTCTCCCGGTTCGATTTTTCCGGTTCGCTTTTTGGAGAGGCGAGGGGGAGACGAACCCCCTGGCGCCGGTGGGACGCTCGGAACAAACACGCCACCAGCGCCAATCCCATCGCCTCACTCCATTAAGCTCAGGTGGTGGCTGCCTGAACCAACACCAACCGGTCCTCGTCGACCCACTCGATGCCCACCGGTTTCCCCTCTTCGGTGATTCCTCCTTCAACTTCAAACCGATTCCCACCGGTGATGCACTCGGTTCTGCTGGTCACCACTCCGGTGAATCCTGTGATGTTGTCCCGGACCTTTGCGCCCAACTCGTATTTGAATTCGCTAGCCATGTCGTCACTCTCCTATGCCTGTTTGGATTAAGCCGTTCTGCCCTCCGGCAGGGCCACCTGGAAGTTCGTCTCCACCATGAGCTCGTAGAGGCTCCGGTCCCGTTCGACCTGCATGTAGGGCAGGAATATCTGCTCCATCTCCACCATCTCCGTCTCCAGGAGGGCCATCTGGGCCTCGACCCAGTCCTTCAGGATCCGCCAGGCCACGTTGCGGGCGTGGTCCGGGCTGGCCTGCCGGCGTTCGACGCCCTGCCCCTGGCCCCACTGGTGGCTCAACGTCCGGCGGACGGCCTCCACGTTCACCGGCAGCCGGAAGGTCAACTTGCCGCGGGGCGTTTCAACCCGGAAGCTCAACGCCGAGATGTGGTTCTCGTCGTCGTACTCCATGAGTATCTCCCTGGCCCCCTTGGTGGTCAGGAGCACGATGATGTCGGCGGCCGTTCTCTCGGCCGAGACTTTGGTCGTGTAGTTCTTCAGTGGCATCGGCTCACCTAGGAGGACGAAGTGACTTTTGGTTCGTCGGATATCACCAGCCGGTCCTCATCGAACCATCCGACCCCAACTGCTTCCCCATCCTTGGTCAATCCAGCCTCGACGCCATACCGATGGCTGCCTGTGATGTATTAGGTCCGGCTGGTTACCACGCCTTTGAACCCGGTGACGTAGTCGCTGACTTTGGCTCCCAAGTTGATCTTGAATTCACTGGACATGTTCTTACTCCTTACAGGTATTCGTTAGGTCTGCCATGGTCGTAGACCGGCCGCTTCGTCTTCACTTGGACCTCACTGGCTCACTCC
>JACZXN010000400.1 GCA_022571575.1 Chloroflexota bacterium
GACGATGGGCCCCATCGAGGAGGAGGCGGAGGTCATCCGAGCCCTGTCACGGGTCGAGCCCCTTCACATCTTGGCCGGCGGTCCCGCCGGTAAAACCCCCGGTAAAGACCGGTCCAAGGGTGTCACCCTGGTGGTCAACCCCCTGGTCATCCACCTGCCCCTTGAGGGCGTGGTCGACCTGGCCGCCGAGCAGGTGCGCCTGCGCGCCGAACTGGACGATTGCCTCAAGAACATGGACCGGGTGGAAAAACTGGTTGGCAACCCCAACTTCCGCCAGAAGGCCAAGCCCGAGGTGGTGGAGACCGAAGAAGCCCGCCTCCAAGACCTGAAGGAACGCCAACAGCGCCTGAACGAGATACTGGAGCAACTGGCGGGCTAGGCGCCCCTCCGACCCAAGATGTCAGACAACATCCAATGACCCAACGCCTAGGCATCATCGGCCACCCCATCGGCCACTCCATATCGCCCATCTTTCAGCAGGCGGGTCTGGATCACCTGGGCATCGACGCCGTCTACGAGAAGTGGGAAGTCACCCCGGAGGGCGTGGGGGAGTTCGTGGCGGGGCTGCGCGCTCCGGGCACCCTGGGCATCAATATCACCGTGCCCCACAAACAGGCGGTGATCCCCTTCCTGGACGAGGTTGACGAGTGGGCCACCGCCGCCGGGGCGGTCAACACCATCGTCAACCGCGACGGCCGCCTGACCGGCCACAACACCGACGGCCCAGGCTTCCTGCGCGCCCTCTTGGCCGGGACCGGCTATTCCCCGGAAGGGACCCGCGTGTTGGTGCTCGGTGCGGGCGGCGCGGCCCGGGGCATCCTGCTGGCCCTGGTCCGGGGCGGTGTGGACTCGGTGGTCATCGCCAACCGCACCCTGGAGCGGGCCGGATCGCTGGCCCAACTGGCGTCGGAGAACGGCGTGAAGTCGGAGGCGGTCCCGCTTGATCCGAACGCCGGGCCGGGGGACGCCCTGACCCAGGCCGCCGCATCCGCGGACCTCATCGTGAATTGCACCACCGTGGGCATGTCCCACGGCCCGGACGAGCATGGTTCGCCCCTGTCGGCGGCCCAGATCCCAGCCACGGCCATCGTCAATGACCTGGTGTATAATCCGTTGGAAACTCCCCTCCTCAAGGAGGCCGCCGCCGCCGGGGCAACCACCCTGGGCGGGCTCCACATGTTGGTCTATCAGGGAGTTCTGTCGTTCCAGATGTGGACCGGCCAAGACGCTCCAGTGGAAGTGATGCTGGAAGCCGCCACCGCCGAGATGCACTCCCGCGGGGCCTAGGGCGGCCCGCCGCTTCCCGCCCCGTATCTTCCACCCCGTACATTCGATCGGGACTTTCAACCGGCACTTTCAATCAGGACTTTAACCCAGGTTTTTATGGTCAGATTTACCACCGCAGGCGAGTCCCACGGACAGGGCCTGGTCATCATACTGGAGGGCATCCCCGCCGGACTGTCGATCAGCGAGGACTACATCGGCGTCCACCTGGCCCGCCGTCAGAAGGGCTACGGCCGGGGCGGACGGATGCTCATCGAACAGGACCGGGCCAAGATCATCTCCGGGGTGCGCCACGGCCAGACGCTGGGCAGCCCCATCGGCATGACCGTGGAGAACAAGGACTGGGCCAACTGGCAAGAGGCCATGGCCATCGACCCGCTGGAAGGCCCGCCCCAGAGCCCGCGGACCAAGCGTATCACCCGGATCCGCCCCGGCCACGCCGACCTGCCGGGGGCGATGAAGTACGGCTTCGATGACGTCCGGAACGTCTTGGAACGGGCCAGCGCCCGGGAGACCGCCGCCAGGGTGGCCGCCGGCGCCATCGCGATCAGGCTTCTGGAAGAGTTCGGCATCCGGATCCACAGCCACGTTATATCCATTGGCTCGGTGCAGGCGGAGCCTCCGGAGAACATCGACTGGGCAGCCGTTGAGGAGTCTCCGGTGCGCTGCGCCGACCCGGAGGCCGCCCAGAGGATGGCCGCCGAGATCGACGCCGCCAAAGAGGCCGGAGACACCGTGGGCGGCACCTGTGAGATCATCGCCGAAAACGTGCCCATCGGCCTGGGTTCCCACGTGAGTTGGGACCGGAAGATCGACGCCCTGGTGGCCCAGGCGCTCATGTCCATCAACGCCGTCAAGGCCGTGTCCATCGGCCCCGGATGGGAGATCGCCGGCCAGCGCGGGTCCCAGGTGCAGGACGTGATCCAGCCGGTGACCGATCCGGACCATCCGTGGCAGCGAAAGACCAACAAGCTGGGCGGCACCGAAGGCGGGATGACCAACGGGATGCCCCTGGTCGCCCGCTTCGCCATCAAACCCATCGCCACCATGGTCACGCCCCTGCCCTCTGTTGACCTGGACACCGGCGAAGAGGTCCTGGCCCATTTCGAACGCTCCGACGTCTGCCAGGCGCCTCCGGCCTGCGTGGTCGGCGAAGCCATGGTGGCCTTGGTCCTAGCCGATGCCTTCATGGAGAAATTCGGCGGCGATTCCATCCCGGAGACCAGACGCAACTTCG
>JACZXN010000401.1 GCA_022571575.1 Chloroflexota bacterium
CTAATCGATTGGCTATCCACGAACTGTCCCAAATATCGACCCTCTGGAGTGAGTGATGAGCCTGGCTGAATTTGACGTGGCGGGTCAGAAGGTACTGCTGGTGGGCGCCGGCCGGGGCATCGGCAAGGGCATCGCTTTGGCCTTCGCCGAGGCTGGCGCCGACGTCGCCATCACCAGTCTGTCGGAGGCCACCGTCGGCAGGGTGGCCGAAGAGGTCCGCGCCCTGGGCCGCACCGCACTGCCGCTCACCGGAGACGCCACCAAATCAGCCGACATGGACCGCATCGCATCCCAGGTATTGGCCGAGTTCGGTCACATCGACACCCTGATCAATTGCGTGGGCGACGCCATCCGAAAACCGGTGGCGAAACTGCCCGGCACCAACGAAGAGGGCATGACCGAAGACGAGTGGAACCACGTGGTGAACATCAACCTGACGGGGGCCTTTCAGGGCTGCCGGGCCATCGGCCCCCACCTGCTGGAGCGTGGCCGGGGCTCGGTCATCAACATCTCGGGCTGGGCGTCCTTCCGGGGCCGGCCGGGCTCGTCGGCCTATGACGCGGCCAAGGCCGGGATCATGCGGTTCACCGAGAGCGTGGCCCAGGAATGGGCGCCCTACGGGGTACGGATCAACACCGTGGCGCCGGGCTCTTTCCCCGACCCCGAGCAGATGTCATCCGAGGCCTACCAGACCCGGCAGGAAGCCGCCAAAGAGACCGTGCCCTTGGGCCGCCTCGGCAGATTGAAAGAGCCGGGTTATCTATGCGTATTCCTGGCCTCGCCCGCTGCTTCCTACATCACGGGGCAGACCTGGGCGGTGGACGGCGGAGTCAGCATCAAACATCCCTAGGCGCCACTGCATCATCCCCGCAAACTTAACCGGAATCCCAACGGGAGGCCTTGCAACCATGATGGACTACCCTCTTCTGGTGCACCAGTTCCTGGAACGGGCCAGCACCTTCTTCCCAAACAAGGAGATCGTGACCCGCGAAGGGGAAGGGACCCACCGCTATACCTATGCGGACGTGATGAAACGGTCATCCCGCTTGTCCCATGCCCTGGCGGGTTTGGGCGTGGGCATCGGAGACCGGGTGGGGACCTTCGCCTGGAACACCTACCGGCATCTGGAGGTCTATTTCGCGGCGCCGGCCATGGGGGCGGTGCTCCACACGATAAACATCAGGCTGTTCACCGAGGACCTGGTTCACATAATCAACCACGCCGGAGACAAGGTCATCCTCGTCGACCCGGACCTGGTCCCCATATTGGAGCCGCTGGCCTCCCAATTTGAGTCGGTTGAGCATTTCATCATCATGACCGATGACCGTAGCTTCACCACCACTCTTCCGTCCGCGCACAACTATGAGGACCTGCTCTCCGGAGTTTCCGACGAGTATTCACCGGTGAGAGTTGACGAGAACTCTCCGGCTGGACTCTGTTACACGTCGGCAACCACCGGACGGCCTAAAGGGGTCATCTACACCCACCGGGCGGTGGTCTTGCACTCGATGATGGAAGCCCAGGTTGATACCATCGGGTTCCGGGAAAGGGACGTGGTATTGCCCATCGTGCCCATGTTTCACGCCAACTGCTGGGGTGTCCCCTACACCTCCGCACTGGTTGGGGCCACGCAGGTCCTCAATGGAATAAGGCCCGACCCTGAGGTCATCTGCCGTCTGATCGACTCTGAGAAGGTGACCCTTGGCATGGGCGTCCCCACCATCTGGATCGGGGTGTTGGATTATCTCGAACGTTCCGGCAAGACCTACGATTTCTCCAGCTTGCGCGAGATAATCAGCGGTGGGTCCGCCGTTCCCATCAGCCTGATCGAAGCCTACAAGGAGAAGCTGGGCGTCGATCTGATCCAGGCATACGGGATGACCGAAGCCACGCCGTTGGTCTCCTACAACAGAATCACCAGCCGGTTCGATGGCCTTTCCGAAGGGGAGAGGCTGCAGGTGGCCGGTACTCAAGGGCCGATGGTGCCGGGACTGGAGATGCGCCTGGTCGATGACCAGGGGATAGACCTGCCCTGGGACGGAGAGCAACGGGGCGAACTGTTGTTCAAGGGACCCTGGATCGCCGACAGCTACTACAACGACCCTCGCACCGAGGAGACTTTCATAGACGGTTGGTATCACAGCGGGGACATAGCCTCCGTGAATCCCGAGGGTTATATCCAGATCGGAGACAGGGTTAAGGACATGGTCAAGAGCGGCGGCGAGTGGATCTCGTCGGTGGACCTGGAGACCGCCATCATCGGCCATCCGGGGGTGCTGGAGGCGGCGGTGATCGCCATCCCCCACGAGAGATGGCAGGAACGGCCGCTGGCCTGCGTGGTGCCCAACGCCGAGTTCCAAGGGAAACTTCAGAAGGACGACGTCCTGGATTTCATCAGGGACCGGTTCGCTTCCTGGTGGCTGCCCGACGACGTGGTGTTCATCGACGAGATACCCAAGACCAGCGTCGGCAAGATGGACAAGAAGGTGCTGCGGGAGCGGTACAAGGACTACCAACCT
>JACZXN010000402.1 GCA_022571575.1 Chloroflexota bacterium
GGGATCGACGAAACAGGCGGCGTCTCCGGCCAGGATGTAACCCGGCCCGAACATCTTTTCGGCCGTGTAGGACCAGTCCCGCACCACCGTGGGCTCCGAGTCCATCTTGGCGTTCTCCAGCATGACGCTCAGGTGCCCGCTCTGGGCCAACTGGGCTTCCAGGAACGCCCTGGCGCCGTTTTGCTGGATGCCTTCCTGCCCGGTCTTGGAGTCCACCACCGCGCCCACGCTGGTGCGGCCGGTATGCAAAGGGATGCTCCAGAGCCAACCGTGCCGGTAGGACTCGATGAAGATGTTGTTCTGGTCGGGCTCGGGGAGCGGTTGGGCCCCCGTGAAGTAGGCGTACACCGCCAGGTTCTGGAAGAATGGGTCCCACTGTTTCAACTCCAGGTGGCGTGCCAGCAGCGTCGATTGTCCGCTGGCGTCGACCACGAAACGGCATTGCGCCTCGCCGGAGACACCCTCGCCGTTGGTGAACTCCACTCCGACGGCTTCTCCATCGTCGAATATGATGCCGGTAACCTGGTGGCCCTCCAGCACGGTGACCCCCTGAGCCTTGGCGTTCTCCAGCAGTATCTGGTCGAACTGGGGACGCCAGACCTGATAGGAATGGGGGTAGCGCTGGCTGGTCTCTTTGAAATACCAACTCCAGGGGCTGTCGCCGCTGCCCCAGACCATGGTCGCCCCGTATTTGGGCAGAAAACCGGCGTTTTCGACGGCGGGCAGGGCTCCCAACTCCTCCAGCACCGGGATGGACGCGGGCAGCAGCGATTCCCCAACGTGGTCCCTGGGGAACCGTTCCCGCTCCAAGACCGTGACCTGCCAGCCCTTGCGCGCCAGCATGGTGGCCGCGGCGCTGCCGGCGGGACCGCCGCCGATCACGATGACATCCGCGCTCAGGTCGAGGCTTGGGTCATTGTTGTTCATAGCGACATATTATGCGCCGGTGGGTGGAATTGAAATCCCCCCAGCCGGTCACATTCCGGCCTGGGGGGATCAGATCGTTGGGGTGGGAACACTGGCGCGGGACTAGCCCTCGCCGTGTCCGCCTTCGGTATTGGCCGTGCCCGCTGGTGTCCCGCCCGGTGTCCCGTCTGTTGTTTCCGGAATGGGTTTGCCGGTTGCCGTGTCCACCTCGAATGAGCCGGGCAGTTCCAGGTCGGCGGCGATCTCCCGCACCGCGGGTATGACCTCTTCGCCCATGAGCCTCAGGCTGCGCATGGCGTCGTCGTGGGTCATGGCGCCGTCGCCGTCCCAGAAGAAGACGCTGCCGGGCCGGATGTACTCCAGGACGTGGCGTATCTTGGGGATTACCGTTTTGGGGGTCCCACAGATGATGGTGTAGTCCTTGATCTGCTGTTCGAAGGGCCGGCCCAAGACACCGCCCGCTCCGCCCCGGGCCGCGGTGGCCACCGCCTGGGTGGGCAGCACCCGGTGGCGGGAGGACAACCCCGGCAGGGTGAGGAGGGCCGGGTTGGTGGTGCCTTCGTTGCCCGCCAAGAATGGATTGCTGGGACCCTGGATGAACTTCCGGGCGGTTTTCTCGGCCAATTCCTCGGTCTCGTCCACGTGGACCTTCCAAAGATAGCCCAGGTTCTGGGGGCCGGACTCATATCCCTGCTCGGCTGCGGCGTCGTGGTATAGCTGGAACGCCTGCCGGGTGGGGTCCAGTTCGGTGGAGAGCATGATGTAGGGGATGCGCTGCTCGGCGGCCCACATCAGCGAGTCGCGGCTAACCACTCCGGGCAGCCAGATCTGCGGATGCGGCTTCTGGTAGGGGCGGACCCAGGGGTTGACGTGGCGGTACTGATAGTGCTTGCCCTCCCAGCGGAAGGGACCGGGAGTGGTCCAGGCCTTGATGATGAATTCGTGGGCCTCTTTGAACCGTTCCCAGTTGTAGGGCGGCGGCGAGTTGTGGGCCACGCTTTCGCGCCCGGTGCCCCGGACCCATCCCGAGACCAGGCGGCCGCGGGAGATGAGGTCGATCATCGCCAGTTGCTCGACCAGCCAGAGAGGGTCGTCCCAGATCGGCAGAATATTGCCCATGAGGACGATCTTGGCCCGTTTGGTGATGCGCGCCAGGATGGAGGCTTCGACGTTCATGGCGCCGCCCATGCAGAACGGGGTGCTGTGGTGTTCGTTCAGCATCAGGCCATCGAAACCCATCTCCTCGGCATAGACCTTCTCGTCAAGGTAGCGGTTGTACAGATGGGCGCCCAACTCGGGGTTATATTCGCCGTTGCTGAGGGTCAGGTCCTTGATGGGCTTGCCCGTGGCGCCGAAGAATCCCGACTCGGGGTCCTGGTAAGGCCGTTCAGTGAAGTATCCGATAAACATGGAACCGTCCTTCAATCTCGAATTCAATCTGGGCTGCGTTCTGGACTGGTGCTCTGGACTGGTGTCTGGCTGGTGCTCTGGAGTGAGCCGGGCCGCATAGGGACGCGGGCTCCAGCTTGCGCCGCATTATAGCATTGCTTTCTTGTCAAAGCCCAACCGCTCTAGCCAGGGGCGTTGGCA
>JACZXN010000403.1 GCA_022571575.1 Chloroflexota bacterium
GAGGTCGAGGGAGTATCCGTGGTTCCCGCCGCCCTGTCGGCGGCGGTCCTGGCCGGACCGCGGCCGGGCGGTGGCAGCCCAGACCCCGGGAGGTTGCCCCGGCAGGTGCGGGTCAAAGGGGTCAAAGACGGCCGGCCGGCGGAACTGACCATGACCTATTCATTTCCGCCGGGAGACATCGCCCTGGCCACGGCTTCGTGTCTGGTGGTCGGCGCGGGACTCCTGGTCTCCCGAGAGCTGCCGGGCCCCGGCGTGCTCGCGCCCGAGGCCCTGGACCCGGCCCCCTTCATGTGGGACATGGAGTCCCGGGGCGCTCATTTCAAGATGGAAGACTCGGCGAGCACCCGGACCTGAACCGATTAAAGACGACAATAGACTTCGGAGGAATAGACGATATGGAGCGCACCTTGGTGTTGGTAAAGCCCGATGGGGTGCAACGCGGCCTCATCGGAGAGGTGATCAGCCGTCTGGAGCGGCGCGGCCTGAAACTGGTTGGAATGAAACTGATGCAGGTGGACGACGCACTGGCGCGCCGGCACTACGGCGAACACGTGGACCGGCCCTTCTTCCCCGGGCTGGTGGAGTTCATCACCTCGAGCCCGGTGGTGGCCATGGCCTGGGAGGCTGAGAACGCGGTGGAGGCGGTGAGAAACACCATGGGACAGACCGACCCGACGACATCTCCGCCGGGGACGATACGGGGAGACCTGGCATTGGACATCGGCCGGAACCTGGTGCACGGGTCGGACAGCCCGGATTCGGCCCAGCGGGAACTGGCCCTTTTCTTCAGCGCCGCCGAACTCCTGGACTACTCCCGCGGCAACGATCCCTGGATCAAGGAATAGAAAGGCAGTCGCTGGTCCAACCTCGGCAGGGTTGCGGCGGGGCCGGGCGGGTTTGTAAACCCGCCCCTACGGAAGCCGTCACCGCGTTTGTAGGGGCGGGCCGTTGACCCGCCCTGTTTCATCGCCGGCAACTTCATTGGGCGCATGATGGGTCGGCGCGGGTCAACATCATCGGGTCCAACATGTGGAAAACAGTAGGGGTGACAAACGCACCGTGAATCGTGGGTTAGAGGATCCTGACCACCTGTGGAGCGTGGGCCCAGAGCCGTTCCAGGCCAAAGAAATCCCGCTCGTCGGGGCCGAATATGTGGACGATAACGTCGCTGCAGTCCATCAAGACCCATCCCGACGTCGCCGTGCCCTCGCGCCGGTGAATGGATAATTTGGACTCCTTCAAGGCCGCCGTGATGTCTTCTTCCAGGGCCTGGATCAGCCGGGAAGAATCCGCGGACATGACGACGAAATAATCGGTGAAAGAGGCCAGACCCCGCAGGTCCAGCATCACAATGTCGGCGGCAAGTTTCTCCGAGGCAACCTCAACGATCAACTGCGCGACTTCCGACGGTTCCAGTTGCTGGGCCTCCAGATTCTTGATCGGTTTCTTGACTGATCCCCGGTGGGACTCAAGACGCTGATTCGAGTATAGGCCAGGCGTGGAACAGGGTCAACAAAATCCCATAACGGGCGGAGACCGGCGCGCCATTTTTGGTGGCGACGGAATCCAAGGCAAAATGTGTTGCCGAATGTGTAGATTGAGGATTGTGTAATTCGCCGAGGACCGCTAGCCTGGAATGGAGCGTTCATCGGTTGTTGGCGAGATTGGTGACCGTCCGGGCAACCGGTGCGGGCCGGCAACCCCCAAATCCGTGACCTGTGATCGAGAGGAATAGATGGGCATCACCCGCATGGCAAAGGGAACGGCCCTGGCCGCTGCGATCTTGTTGTTGGGCGTGGCCGCCGCCGCATGCGGGGGGAACGGCAGCAGTCCCGGTAGCTTGGTCCCGCAGCGGGCCACCTTGGTCGGCAGCGTCGAGATCGACCAGTTCCTAAGCGCCATCGACCTGGGGCTGGAACAGGTTTCCCAATTGTTTTCCTCAGATTCGCTGGACGGACCGGATGGGTTCAGCAACCTTTTCGACCTTGATCACTTCCGGTCTGGGGGGTTGTTCGGCGACGTAAGCCGGGCTGACATCTTCGGCGAGGTCTCTGACGCCGAAGATGCGGAATACTTCGGCGCCTTGCTCCACGGAAATTTCGACGAGGCTGCGTTGGTCGCGGAACTCGATTCCATCTCAGGCCATGACCTATTACGAGAAGTCTACAAAGGAACCAACGTCTATTCGTCGGCAGACAACCGCGACGAATTCATGCTGAGTGTGCTGGATAGCGAGATATTCGCTGTTGGGTTGGGTGGAGCCCTTGAGGACATCATAGATATTTGGGTTGGCGACGCCGACCCCGCCTCGGGCCCGTTGATCGACGCCTTTAACGACCTGGGCGATGGTGCATTTGGGATCGCCCTTAAGGTGCCACCGGGAATCGCTGAGGGAGCGGACTCGGGTTCCCTTCCCCAGTTGGGGGGTCTGCCGATCTCATTGGACTTCATCTCTGAATTGGACATCCTGGGGCTGGGTGGCACCCTGACGAGCGACTCCCTGGACCTG
>JACZXN010000404.1 GCA_022571575.1 Chloroflexota bacterium
AACAAAGGACACCTCAATGCGGGAATCCGGGTCTTCTGGGATGTCCGCTCCGGCGGCGTTGGGAGCGATCCCCTCCCGGACCTCTTTGCCTTTGACCTGGCCCTGGGACTCGATGGCGGAGACCACTCTATTGAAGTCCTCGGCAAACACCCGGATGGTCAGGCTGGCTCTCTCGGTCCCGTCTTGCACTGAGGTGAATACCTGGTCCAACTCCCCGCCGGCCGCGGAAACAAGCGCCTTCACCGCTTCCACCCGCTGTGACACGTCCGACACCTCCAGAGACAATGAAGCGGAGGGCGGTTGGCCGTCCCTGAACCGAGGCGGGAACAGGGCCACTATGATGGTGGCCAGGTTGACTCTCCGCTCCAGGAAGTTGATCTGCCCCTGCACCTGCTCCAACTCAGTCCTGATGCGGGAGAGTTCCCGCTCGATGGTCAGAATCTCGCTCACTTTATCGGCGCGTTCCAGCAACGACAGGAGACTCAGTTCCTCGCGCGCCGCGCTCCTGAGCCGGGCCTCAAGGTCGATGCACCGCTCTTTCATTCAACACCGTACCCAGGGATTTTATCCGGTCGAATACGTTGAAAAACTCCGGCTGAGGGACCCTGATGGTCATTGTCGATTGCTGGCGCTCCTCCACGCCCTGGCTGGAAAGCTGCTCAACGAAGCCACCGGCGCTTTCGGCGATCAACCGCACCTGGACGGTGGCGGTAGGCACATCCTCCACATCCAATGACACCGACCCCTGGGAGATGACCTGTCTTTGAACCGCCTCCAACTGTCCACGTGAGTCCGGGCTGACCGCCGGAAGGGGCGGCTGGGCCGGCGTCCCAAATGCCGTGGCGGACCCACTTTGCAAAAAGACCCATTCGTCCGTCCTCAGGTCTCCAGCTTCTCCGGTAACGATGCTGAACTGGCGATCTCTTGCGGTGGCGGGGCCCAGCGGGCCCGTTGCTCCGGCGGCGCCAGCAGTACCAGCCGCTCCTGCCGAGCCGGTGTGAGCGGCAGAGGCGGCGGGCGCGGCGGTAGGCGCCGGTGCAGACGTGGCGGCGGGAGCAGACGCGGGCGCAGGCGTCGGGAAAGCCGCTACTCCACGCGCCTCGCGATCTCGTATTTCACGAGCCGCTGGCCGCAGGGCAAGTTCCGTAGCCCCATCATCCCGCCAAGGGGTGGCGGTGAACAGCCAGGTCCCGGAGACGGCCAGGACCAGCAGCGCCATGGCGGCAAGGGCGGGCGATAATCCCCAACGGCCCCGCCGAACCAACCGCCGCCAGACGGGCCCCGCAGCCCCTATCCGCAGGTCAGATTGGAGCCGTGCTTCAATCCTTCCCCATAGGCCCGTTGGGGCCCTCAGTCTTTCAGCCTCCGACTCGAAATGGGCCTGTAGGACCCGTTCCATTTCCTGATCGGGATTTTCGTTACTACTCATCGCTGTCACCATTTCCGGGTCCCAATTCTTGTAACTCCCTGCGTAAATGTTGCAGCGCCCGGTGCAGCCTGGACTTGATAGTTCCTTCCCGCCTTCCCAACGCTTGGGCCACCTGAGGGACGGTCAGCCCTGCGAAGAACCTGAGGGTAACTACGATGTTGTGCTCGTCGGAGAGGGCGGAGATGGCCTGCCGCACCCGCTGCCCGGATTCAATGGACTCGGCCAACTCCGCGGGATCGCCAGCGCCAGAATGGGCCGCCGCCACATTGAGAGGGTCAACCGGCACGGATTGGCGTCTCCGCTGGGTCATCACCGTGTTGACCAGGATGCGCACCAGCCAGGGTTTGACCGGGTAGCCGGTGCGGAAACCCCTTATACCCCTCCATGCCGAAAGGAAAGCCTCCTGCACGTGTTCCTCAGAGAGGGCGGTGTTTCCGGTCATCAAGTAGGCCGTGCCGTAGAGAACGTCTTGATAGCTTTCCACCAGATGACGAAACGCCTCCCGGTCGCCGTCCTGACAACGCAGAACAGCTTCCTCATCGTTCATAGACCGCCCCCATAACCTGCATCTTCGAAGAAGGGTTCACTGGATAATATGCGTCCTGCGGCAAAAACGTTCCATCTGACCTTAATTCGTGGCAGAGATTGATGAAGATTGGAGAGCAACAGTTGGGCGCCATTACCGCAAAGATCAGTCCGGAGGAATTGTTTCGCTCCGCTGACATCAGAGGGGCCGTTTGGTTTTAACCGGGAGCAGGGGCGGGACCACGAAGCAGGCACACCGGAAGACGTTTTTTGGCCTCAGCCGGAGTGCATCACTGGGGACCGCATCCGTTCCAACTCCGGCCCTCCACATGGGGGCGGAACCGCCGGCCGTCTGCCGCCAATATCAATGGGTTGCCTCCCAACAGCCGGACCCGGTCCGGCGCCGCCGCGCGGTGGACCGAATCCCATGTGGCGGCGAATGTTAGTCGACGAATCAGTGTCCATCAGTGCAAAAGACACCGGATTCTATATCATTGGTGTAGAATACTGACAATAATCAATCGCGGGATATCGCATGGACCGCGAAAGCCG
>JACZXN010000405.1 GCA_022571575.1 Chloroflexota bacterium
CTGCGGTACGAGAGATTTCCCGGCGGCCACTACGCCGTCTTCACCATGGACCGGCCCGACCGTCTGAACGCCCAGGGCGCGGCCATGCGGCGGGAGCTGCGGGAGGCGCTGGACGAGTTCGCCGCCGACCCTGAGATGCGGGCCGGAATCGTCACCGGCGCCGGCCGGGCGTTCTCGGCCGGGGCCGATCTCAAGGAGATGTCCACCCAGTCCGGCTCGCTGGCGGCGCTGACCGAGGAACAGAGGATCGAGGGCTACCACGGCAACCAACCCTTCGGCAGAAACCCCAAGCCCTTCATCGCGGCGGTGAACGGGTTGGCCATCGGCGCCGGCATGGAACGGGCGGCCGACTGTGACATACGCATCGCGTCCACCCAGGCCTACTTCGGCCTGTTCGAAGTGAAACGGGGCATCCTGGCCAACTACGCCATCAACAACCTGGCGCGGGTGCTGCCCCACGGTGAAGCCGTGTACCTGATGCTCTCAGGGGACACCCTGAGCGTCGAAGACGCCCACCGGCTGGGTTTCGTGCACCAGGTCTTGGAGCCGGAGGAACTGATGCCCAGGGCGGTGGAGATCGCGGAGATGATTGGGGCCAACGCGCCCTTGGCCGTGCAGGGCACCAAGGCGGTGGCCCAGTTCTGGCGGCGGTACGGTCTCGAAGAGTCCCTGCGGCTCACCGCCGCGGTGGGTCAGCGGGTGCTGGGTTCCGAGGACGCCTCGGAGGGCCCCAGGGCATTCGCGGAAAAGAGGCCGCCGGTCTGGCAAGGCCGATAGGCTCCCGTTGGTTTAGACCCACGTTTCCGGAACCGAAGTCCTTCGGATCGGTCCTGTTGACCCACCGCGCCGCCATTGACATTTTGAAGCTGCAACGGGTAGCATGCAGGGAATACCCTGGGCCCACTGTAACCATATTCAATGCTGCGATGCACCAAGGCGGAGGCTGAAAGTATGGCGACCATGACCGAGCACCAGACCTACTGGGAACGAGCCGAGGAAGCGGGCTTCGATCTTAGCTGGCTGAACCAGTTGAAAGAGAACATAGTTGGCGACGAGGTCGTCGAGGTTTCGGAAAACCTGACGGGCCGCGTCGCCGGTTCCATCCCACGCCCGGGAGTGGCGCAATTCGGGGCATATCCCTTCCGGACCAAGAAAGAGGTGTGGGGATATAACCTGCGCAAGCTTTACGAGGAGTTCGTCAGCCGCCAGTGGAGTTCCGCCACCGACATCCCCTGGGAGACCCTGGTGGAGTTGCCAGACGACATTGAGGCTGCGGAATGCCAAATGGCCACCTTCTTCGCCCAGGTGGAGTTTGTGGCTGCCGATGTTCCCGGCCGGTTCATCGCCACCATGTCCCCCGATTATCAAGAAGTCCGGCTGGCCCTCTTGGGCCAGGTGATGGACGAGTCGCGTCATCTCGAGGTATTCCGCAAGCGCGCCCTGGCCAACGGTGGCGGCTTGATGCGGATGATTGACAGCGTCAGCGATGTGGTGGGCGGCAGCACCGACAATGCCCGGGAATACACCGAACTGTCCACCCGGTTGCACATCGTGGGTGAGGGCAACGTGCTCACTCTGTTCCGGTTGGGCGAGTTGATGGCCTACAACGAGGCGGAGAAGACGATTTACCGGCGCTGCGCTCAGGACGAGGCCAGGCATGTGGCCATCGGAGTGCTCCACGCCCGGTACATGAAGGAGTGCAGCCCCGAGCGGATAGAAGAGATTCACTGCTATCTGGACGAAGCAGAGAGCCGGCAGTCCTCCGGCGCCGGCGGCGAGAACCCGGCGGCCCGCAACATGCTCACCAGCGAGGCCCTGGCGGTTTTGCTGGGCGGAGGCAAAGACAAGACCGACGAGGGCCAAAAGATCCTCATGGCCGTCCGTCAGAAGCAGGTTAAGGAGTACTTCCAGCGGTTGAAGTCCGCCGGCCTGGACGACCGCATCACCAATGGCCGGGTGAATCCGGCGTTGCTGAAAACCTACAACGCGGCTTAGACGATATTAGATTCCGGACTAAGGCCTCCACCCAGATAAGGGGGAGGCCTTATTTTTGCCGGTCATCCAACCGGCATCCAACTGTTATACAAAACAATCCTGAGGGGCCATATTATGGCGTCAACCGGCCAGGGGAAAAAAAGACCAGCCAGACCAGCGGCCAAGAAAAGCGCCCCGGCAAAGAAGGATTCCGGCGACAAGCCGCCGGGTGAAGCCAAAACAACCGAAGCCAAAACAATGGACTGGATGAATGACTCGCCGGAATGGGGGACCAGGGCCCGGCCGGGGAAAAGAGGCTTGACCCTGGACGATATCAACATAGGCTCATACGGCCAGGTCCCCGACCAGAGTGAAGAGATGACCCGCATGCCCCGGGGCGCGAGGCACGTCCCCGGGCTGCCACGGCTGGAGTTATACCTCCTCAGCAAAAAGGTGGATCTTTGGGCGGACAACGCCGCCGGCCTGTACGAAGAAGCGATACAGCGCCGTTGGATGGCCCACTTG
>JACZXN010000023.1 GCA_022571575.1 Chloroflexota bacterium
AGGGTGGCGTCGTCTTGGGCCGCCTCCAAGTACTCTTCGGAGACCCGCCAGAGGTCCGCGCGCCGCACCCTGGGCACGCCGGCGTTGGCCAAGGCCTCCCGGTCGATCAACCAATCGGGTTGGGGATAACTGCCAACCACGGTGGTGCCAAGAAAGTTACCGTCCATGCCCGCTCCTTCACTAACAAAAAGCCCCCACTTTCAGGCGGGGGCTAAATTCTGAAGTTTTCCAGGAGGTTCTAATCGCTGGTCAGAGCAGGCTCCGGCGCTCTGGCGCTGATACGGCCCTGGATGTAGTTGTCGCCCAGCCACTTTTCGATGGAGATCTCGGCCCGTTCTTGCATGGTGACGTCATCCTCGTTGCCAACGTCCCGCGTGAGACAGCAGAACTCCAGGGAGATCCCATTGGGGTCCTTCAGATAGATGGACTTGGCCCACTCATGGTCCACGATGTCGGTGACCGTCTGACCCTTATCGATCAACTCCACTCGCTTGGCCTCCAGCGCGGCCACCGAGCCAGCCTCAAATGCGAAGTGATAGAACGGTCCTGGGACGCCCAGTCCCTCGTTGATGCCGGCGTCGTAATCCTTTGGTATCGCATCCACATTGTTGGGCTCCATGAAAGCCATCAGCTGGTCCCGTCCCACCTCGACGAACATGTGACGGATGTAACCGCCCTCTTTGATCTTGATGATGTCGCAGCGGACCACCTTGAAACCCAGAACGTTCTCGTAGAAATCCCGGGTCTTGTCCAGGTCGTGAGTGGATAGACCGATGTGAGAGAAACCTTTGTTTGACATGATTGCCCTCCTGTAACAGCGACTTTGTTGTAAAAGTTTAGCGGCGGAGAAATACCGCGTCAATCAACGGTGATTCCCCGATGGTTCCGCGCCGAGAATATTTGGAGCGTCCGTCGTTACGGTGGAGGCCGGAACGACGAAGTAGGGGCGGGTTTCTAACCTGCCCTGTTCGAGTGAGGTCAAACAATCTCAGAAGCCGTAATGGCGGCACTTCGAGACGTTGTCTCCTTCATTCGAGAATCAGTCTACCCATGCCGGGCGGGTTGGAAACCCGCCCCTACGTCCACGGAATGACAGAGGGTGGTATAGGCGTCAACAAAGAATCGAGAGACCCTATACCCGCCGAATCTCCCTGGTCGCCGAGTGGGTTGTGCCGCCGAAGGTGGGCACCCACGACGAATGTTTGCCGGGGCCGCCCAGGACGATGATCATGAGCAGGTCCGGTTCCACCACCATGGGCACCGGGCCGTCTGGTATCTTCCCAAATCTTTCCATCATGGTCTCATGGGTGTACCGCTCCAGGGGGATGCGGGCGTTTTTGTGCAGCCATTCCCTGATCTCCCGCTTGCCGAAGCCGTCGTTGGCGATGGTGGCGGCATGCTCCGGGCCCAGGGCCAGCAGGGTCTCGCCGCCGGTGTAGGCGTTGTTGGCCCCGGTGATTGAAATGGCCCCGGAGATGATGGTCAGGATGTCCTCGGCGGTGCTGCCCGAGTGGTCGTTGATGTTGTGAGGCGGCTCACCGGCGAGGACGGTCACCGTGCTCTGGCCGGCCCGAAAACCCCGTTCGATGTGCAGGGGTTCCCACGGGTTGGCCTCTTCATTCTCCGCCACGCAGTAGGTGTATTTCGATGGCGCGCCCTGGGTGGACATGTCCCCCACCCCGGGATAGGCCCCGCCCACGTTGAGTTGCACCAGCCGCACCGCCCGGCCGATGGTGGCGTTGGCCTGCCAGCCGGGGCCGTAGGCGCCGGAACCCCCATGCAGGCCAATTTCGTCGCAGATCGGTCCGTTGACGATGATGAGGGGGGCGCAAGGGTGGGTGGTGGCCTGGATGGCGTAGAGATTGAACACCGGGTCGCACATGGCTTCCACCGCGGCGATGACCACGGGCAGGTACTCGGGCCGGCACCCCGCCATGACCGAATTCACGGCCAGCTTCTCCACCGTGGCCGAGCCCCAATTGGGCGGTATCTCGCCGATGACGTCCTGAGGACTCAGGGGAGTCGCCGCCAGCATGGCCTCCACCCGCTCCGTGGTGGGCGGGACCACCGGCAGGCCGTCAGTCCAGCCGCGCTCCAGATATAGGCTCTGGACCGCCTCAAAATCGTCGTCCACTTCCAGTCTGGCGGATATTAGATCAGGCAATGTGTGCCTCCATAAGCTTGGAAAAGATAAGGGCGGCCCATGTGCGGGGCCGCCCTCTGTGTCAGACTAAAAACCGGCCTAACGGTGTCCGGTCAAACCCTGGACCACCTGTTCCAGCAGTCCGTCGGCCTTGCTCAGGAGTTCCTCGGCCCGCAGCCCGCCAAAGGGGTGTTCCGCGATGGCCATGGTCAGTTCCGGCATCCCAAGGGAACGCCGCTCCACCTCAGCCAGGCGCTTGAAGCGGTCGGTGCCCACCACCACGGTGCGGACCCCCCGCTTCTCCAGTTCCACCGCGTCGTGGATACTCCACGACGTGCACGACCCTCAATCCGCCAGGCCGACGATCACCGCCTGGACCGATCCGGCCAGTTCGTCCAGCAACGAGTCCTCAGCGGGGAGAGAGGCCCTGGGTTTGCGCCGGTGGATGACGTCCGCGATCTCATATTTCTCCCGCAGCAGCTTCTCCAACCGTTCAAAGAGGAGGTTGCCGTTGGGCTTGCTGTTCCACAGGAACCCAAGGGACTGCCCGCCCAGGCCGTCCAGCGCCGGGGCCATGGCCTGCAGCATCTCTCTGGGCGCGGCGGTGGGGTCCAGGACGATCAATTTGGGTCTATCAGTGGTGGTCATGTTTCACCTTGGTCTGGCCTGTTTGAGGCCAAGATACCGCCCGAAGGCTAGGGCCTGCCGATTTTCATGTCAAGCAGGCGTTGGGCAGCTTGGCCTTACGATGGCCTGAAGAACGGCGACGGCATGGGGCCCACGGGCACCTCGATCAGGACCGGGGCGTCCAGGGTCAACGCCTCTTTGAGGGTGGACTCCAACTCGGCCGGCCCGCTGGCCAATAAGCCCCTGACGCCGTAGGCTTCCGCCAGCTTCACGAAGTTGGGGTTGTGCAGGTCCGCGCCGATGACGCGGCCCTTGAACTGGTTCATCTGGTCGCGTTTCACGTTCCCAAAGGCGTTGTCGTTGAACACCACCACCACCACGTTGATATTGTGCGCCACGGCGGTGGACATCTCTTGGGAGTTAAACATGAAGCCGCCGTCTCCCGAAAGACAGACCACAGCCTTGTCCGGCTGGGCGACCTTGGCCCCCAATGCGGTGGGATAGGCGTAGCCCAGGTTTCCGGAGTAGGACGAGGTTATGAAGGTGCGGGGCTCGTAGACCGGGTAGTGGGCCCGGCTGTAGTAGCCCAATTGGGTCATGCCGGAGATCAAGATGCCGTCTTCGGGCATGGCTCTCCGGACCGCTTCCAAGAGCTCTCCCTGGGGTTCGACCTTGATGATGTCGTCAGAACGCTGGGCCTTCTGCGCCGCCACCTCCGCGGTCCGGTCTGCCCGCGCCTGGGTCTTGGCCGAAAGGGCGGTGAGCAGGTCCTCCATGGTGAGGCGGGCGTCGCCCTCCACCTTGAGGGTGTTCTCGTAATGACGCCCCAGTTCTTCGGGGTCCACGTCGATCTGGATGACCTGCTGGCCGTCGATCCATTGGGAGGTGACCAGCCTGGTCCCCACGGCCAGAATCACGTCGTGGCCGGATTCCTTCCTGGCGATGGTGTCGTTGCGCAGCCACAGCGCGCCCAGGGCCAAGGGATGGTGGTCCGAGATGGCTCCCTTGCCCTCGGCGGTGGTGACCACCGGGGCCTGGAGGTACTCGGCCAGCTTGGTCAGGGCTTCCGAGCCCTGGGACGAGATCACGCCGCCTCCGGCCCAGATCAGCGGATTGGACGCGCCGGCCAGGGCCTCGGCGGCCGCTTCTATCTGTTCCGCGTTGGCGGCCACGGGGCGGGGCGCCTCCGGTTCCAGCAGTTCCACGTCGGCCACTTCCGCCAGCGTCTCCGGGGGAATCTCGATCTCAACCGGCCTGGGGCGGCCGTTCTTCAGGTGGTGAAAAGCTTGGTGGACCGCCTCGGGCACTTCCGCCGGGTCCATGATCCGGTGGGCCCACTTGGTGACCGGTCTGATGGCATCCAGTTGGTCGTTCACCTCGTGGAGCATGCCGCGGTCGCCGCCGATCTCGTCTCGCTCGATCTGTCCGCAGACCACCAGCACCGGCGAGGATGCGGCGTAGGCGGTGGAGATGCCCGACGATGCGTTCAGCAGGCCGGGTCCGGGCACCATCATCGCGGTGCCGATCTCCCCGCTGGCGCGGGCGTAGCCGTCGGCCATGTAGCCGGTGGCCTGCTCGTGGCGCACCGTGATGAACCGGATGCCCGGTTCGTCGTACAGCCCGTCCAGCATGTGGTAGAGCTGGACACCGGGCAGTCCGAAAATCACTCGGACACCCTCCCGGTATAGGGACTTGGCCAACGCCTGTCCGCCGGTCATCTTAACCATATCGCTAAATTTCCTTTATCTGACTAAATTGATCCCGTGTCCGAATACGCCTATACCCCATGCGGTTAAGGAGTGTTGAACTGCACCAGGATGCCGTCGGGGTCGCGGACGTAGATGCTCCGGATCTCGCCGTTGGCGTCGGTGTAGGACTCCCTGGACCCGGCCAGTTCATACCCTTTGGCCGCCAATTCGTCGGCCAAACCGGCCACATCGGCGACGCCAAAGGATATGTGGCTGATGCCCACCTGGTCAAGCATGATGGGTTTGCCGTCGGCTTGCTCACCCGGATGGCTGGTCAGAGTCAGGGTGGGGGTTGCGCCGTCGCCGTAGGCCAGGCTGACCCAATGGCGGGTGTTGCGTTCCAGCGCGTAGTTGTCCAGCCGCGCCGTCTGGGTGCCGCCCTCGGTGATGTCGGTGATCTTCTCGCCGATCACCTTCATCCCCAGGGCGTCCCGGTAGAATTTCAGGGACTCCGCCATGTCCCGGACGCACACGCCGACGTGGGTTACACAGGTTGCTTCCATCTCAATCAGGCTCCTCTAACCGTAAACTGTGGGCAGTACGGCTCTCTATTTCACCCAAAAATAAAATCCCGGATGGCTGTGAAGTATTCGTCCATCCCTTTGAAGAGCAGGTCGTTATGGCCCGCCCCGGCGACCGTCAGCATCTTTTTGTTGGTGGAGGCGAAACTCCGGAACATCTCCTCGGCGTCTGCGAGGGGCGCCAGCGCGTCCACCTCACCGTGGATCACCAGCACCGGGATGGATATCGACGCCGCCTTGGCCCGGTAGGCTTCCTCCAATTCAGACGCCTGCTGGGGGCCCAGCCCTCCGGTGAACTGACCCAGGCTGGGCCGCCCGCTTTCTATGATCACGCCATTGATGGCCGGGTCCTCCTTGGCGGCCAGTTCAAAGGCGGAATGCCGCCCCATGGAGCGGCCCATCACGTAGACGGGCCCCTGAAAACCGCTGGCTCCCAGCACGATCCGCATGGCCTCAAGCACGGTGTTGGCGTCGGAGAGCATGGTGGTGAAGGACGGAGATCCGCCGCTCTTCCCGTACCCCCGGTAGTCGGCCACGAAGAAGTTGACGCCGATCTGGTTGTACATGGGAGCGATGGAGTCATAGTCGATGGCCGTCTCACCGTTGCCGTAGAAGAACAGTATGGTGGGGCTGTTATTGCCCACCGGAAAGAACCGGCAGGACAGGCCGATATCTTCGTCGTCACCACCGGCGCCACTAACGTTTACCGTGTAGTCCTGCACCCCCTCCGGAGTGGGCGTCCAGCCCTGCCGGGGGTAGAAGGAGTTCATGGATATGTTGGGGTCGTCCAGAGCCGAGTAGTCCACTTGGGCCATGTTTAAAACTCACTTCGAAATTTGGCCGCGCCGCCGCATACCGAAACCCAGATCGGCTACGTTAGCCAAGCATAACTACATGAGAGCATACTGGATAGTTCTTTTCATTCGCGAAATCTCCGCCTCGTAGGCGCGGGTTTTCAACCCGCCGCATCCCTCGTAAACCACGCTCCTGCCGGGAAAGAACTTCGTGGGCCGGTACAGCTTTCCCCTATCGCCATATTCGGTTCAATTACAACCCCGGCAAAGTAACGGGGCGGGTTGGAAACCCGCGCCTACGGCCATTCGCCACTCCGGCGAAGGCCGGAACGGCGAGAAGTTGCCAATCAGTCGAAGAAACCGTCCGCCAGATGGCTCTTTATCACTTCCGCGACCAGTTCCGGGCGTTGGATGGGCACGTCGTGGATGCTGTCCTCAAGCCAAACGGTCTTGCTCTTGGGGAGCATTTCCTCCGCCTCGTCCACCGACATCATCCGCCGCTGGCCCCGGTCCGGCGTGGCCGAGTTGCTCTGCTGGCGGGCCGGCATGATCAGCACGGGGCATTGTACCTGCTTGTAGAGCTCCGCGGGACGGTGGTCCCAGAGGGCCTCGATGATCCTCAGGTGGTTGGCCCGCGTGAGGTGGGGTTTGATGGTCTGGTCTTCCAGAATCTCAAAGTTGGCCAGGACGATGCCGGCAACCTCCGGCCCCATGCCGGAGCCCTCGTGCCGGGAACGCACCCGTTCCAAGAAACCCTCAACCTTCACCCCGCTGAAGTCGGGCGGGGCCATCTCAAACTTGGCGTCCTCAACGGTGGCGTGCCGGGCCGATGCGTTGATCATTCCCCCGTCGACCCAGGCCATGCCCTTCACCGATCCGGGCGCCCGCACCGCCAACTCCAGGGCGACACTGCCTCCCCACGAGTGGCCGACCACCAAGGGGGCCGCTCCATCCAGGTGTTCGATGACACCAAGCACGTCTTTCGTCACCGAGACGAAGTCGTAACCATGATTGGGCTTGGCGCTCTCGCCGTGGCCCCGCAGGTCCAGGGCGGTCACCGAATGGTCCTGGGCGAGGACGGGCGCGACTAGGTCCCAGATGTGGCAGGTGGAGGCCAAGCCGTGGAGCAGCAGCAACGGCTGGCCGGACCCGCCCCAGTCCCGGAAATGGAAGCTCAAGCCGTCAACCGTCACCCATTCTTCGCTAGGGGCCTGTGCCATCTATCAAACCTCGAATCGTTCCAGACTCAGACCGGCCCGTCCCGACTGCGGTCGGGACGGGCCGTGATTTAACCCTTGTTCACGCCGGCCGGATCATTGCCAAAGAGCGAATCCCCAGCCGCCGCCGGTCCCGGCGGGCGACCGGTACACCGGAACGTAGTCCACCATTTCCATGTCCAGGTGTTCGCAAGCCCCGGCCGCGGTGATCCAATTGAGTATCTCTGAGCTCCCGGAATTCAGGCGGTACCGGGGCAAAGCAGCCAACTGATCGGCGTCCTTCTCCAGCATCCCCTTGATGGCCAGTTGGTCGATCTCTTCGTCCACCAGGAAGTGGCTCAGGCCGCCCGAACCCACCACGGCCACTTTCTTGCCGCTGTCCCAGTTCTTGATCGCCTTGGCCAGCGCCTTGCCCAGGTTGTAGCACCGCCTGGCGGTGGGCTGGTTGGGCGGATAGAAGGTGTTCTGCGTCAGCGGCACGATGGGCCTGATCTTGTCTTTCATGACCCGCTTGACCACGTACGCGAAAGCATGAGGCATGGCTTGGGGCCTGCGTTCGGTGACTATCGGCTCTTTCAGGTAGCCCAAGGGGCCGACGGTGCCTCCGGCTTGTGCGTTCAGGTAGCGGGACTGGGCGATGTCGAAGTCGTCCTCGATCAAGCTCTGGATCAGGTGCAGGCCCAATTCCGAGTCCACGGGCACGTCCATCTCCACGTCGCCGTAGCCCCACATGGATGCCTTGACCGCCGGGGGGGCGTTCTCGCCCACGGTCCGGGGTGAGAGATGCATCGTGTCGCCCCAGTAGATGGAGAACAAGGGCATGTTGTCGTCGAAGAACAGCTCTTCCTGGTCGTCGCCGACGATTACCACCACGTCGGGATCAGCCTCGGTCATGGCTTCTTCCAGGGTGACGATGGCCTTTTGGCAGGCCTCGTACTGGGACTGGAAGACCTCCGGGGTCAACCGCTCGGCGATGGCCGGGTCGGCCGCCTCCAATAGCTCTTCGTAGGTCTTCGTCGAGCCATCCTCCAGGGACAGCAGCATGGGGTTGCCCTTGTCGCG
This sequence comes from Chloroflexota bacterium, assembly GCA_022571575.1. The sequence goes on from JACZXN010000023.1 coordinate 8,113, forward strand.
CTGGGCGTAATCGCCCCACAATTCGCTTGGCAGGCTCAACATGGGGCTGTGGGAAGTGCCAAGGCCCAATACGATCTCAGCCATGTTCGCTCCTTCTGGGTTACCGGTTCATTTTCCCCTTAGCCGGCAAAGAAAATCCTGGATACATAATCCCCTGGAACGGCAGATTTCGCAACCTATCTTTGCCGGTCTGGCCAGCCACAGACACTGGATGTGTGGACCTGCTCTACGGCTGGCTGGTTCCCCGCATACGCTACAACTGACATCCGGATGCTCATCAAGACAAAACCAGCCGGGGCCCTTCGTGGCCCCCGGCTGGTTTTTGATCTGGTGCTAAGAGCGCTGCGCGAGTTCTAGTCGGCGGCTGTCACGGCCTCGCGTCCGGCGGTGGCGCCAGCGGTCAAGTGCTTGCCGTAGAATGCGATCACCTTTTCCCAACCGTCCACCGCCGCCTCTTGGCGGTAGCTGGTCCGGTCCACGGCGAAGAAACCATGGCCGGCGTTGGGGTACATGTGGAACTCGAAGTCCTTACCCAAACGCTTCAGTTCCGCCTCGGTCTCGGCCACGTCGGCCGGCGACGGCCTACCGTCGTCCTCGCCGAACAATCCCAGAAGCGGACAGTTGAGTCCTTCGGTGAACTCGATGGGCCAGCGAGGCATGGCGGGGGAAAGCTCGTCGTTCCCCTTGGTCACGCCGCCGCCCCAACAATCAACCGCGGCGTCCACGCCGTCCAGGGTGCAGGCGGCCAGATAGGTCTGGCGTCCGCCGGAGCAAAATCCGATAATCCCCACCTTGCCGTTGGTATACGGCAGGCTGCGCAGGTACGTCATCGCCGCTTCCACGTCGCCCATGGTGCGAACGTCGGGCATACCGCCCGCCTCGCGGATGCTAGTGCTGTTGTCCGTGGGAGTGGCCTTGCCCTCGCGGAAGTGCAGGTTGGGAGAGATGGTGGCGAAGCCGTTGTAGGCCAACTTGCGGGCCATCTCCTTTGACGCTTCGTCCCAGCCGGGCATGTGATGGATCAAGACCACGCTGCCGACGGGACCGGCGCCCAGGGGCCTGGCCAAATAGGCGTCGATCTGGTCTCCTTCGTGTCCGTTGATGAGCACGGTTTCCGCTATCATGCCTTCGTACTTCATGAGTGGGCCTTCCTTAACGCATCGAGTTCCCGGGATGTGGGTGGTTCCCGGCGCCCGCCTATCGCCGTTGGGCAGGCAGTAGACTACTACCGGCAACGGGCGGCGTCAATCGCCGCTGGTTCCACGCTCAATCACCCCTGGGTTATTCACCGGTTTTCTCGTATTTCTTGACCCGTATTTCTTGAATGGAATCCTTGAATGGCGTTGCAAAGTGGCGAAAGCTATAATGCGCCCAGTTACCCGCTGTGAAAATCTTATGTCTCCCCCGGCCCCGGCGATGCAGTGGGTCATACCGTTTAGGAGAGTTGACCAATATGGCTCTACCAGAGCGAATGAAATTCGGAATCTTCATGGGGCCTTTCCACCGGGTGGGTGAGAACCCCACGCTGGCCCTGGACCGCGACCTGGAGTTGGTGCAGTGGCTCGACCACCTGGGCTATGACGAAGCCTGGATCGGCGAGCATCACAGCGCCGGGTGGGAGACCATCTCCTCTCCGGAGATATTCATGGCCGTGGCCGCCGACCGTACCAAGCACATCAAGCTGGGCACCGGCGTAATCAGCCTGCCCTACCACCATCCTTTCATGGTGGCCAACCGGATGGTGCAGTTGGACCACATGACCCACGGACGGGTGATGCTGGGCGTTGGGCCCGGCGCGCTGCCCGGCGACGCCTATATGTTGGGCATAGACCCCACCGTGCAGCGCCAGCGCATGGACGAGGCATTCGGCATCGTTCTGCGCCTGATGACCGAGACCGAGCCCATCACCTACAAGAGCGACTGGTTCGAGCTCCGCGAGGCCATGCTCCAACTCCGTCCCTACACCAAGCCTCACATGCCCATCGCCGTGGCCTCGGTCCAGTCCCCCGCCGGCGTCGCCCTGGCCGGCAAGTACGGCGCGGCGGTGCTGACCATCACCCGGCCCCGGGACCCCTCCGCCGTCGAGTCCGATCTGGCGGCGCTGTGGACCGTGGCCGAGGAGTCGGCCGCCGAGCACAATAAGGTGGTGAACCGGGACGATTGGCGTCTGGTGATTCCGGTGCACATCGCCGAGACCCGGAAGGAGGCGTTCGCACAGGCCCGGCTGGGCGCGGGCCGGTACCAGGCCGAATACTTCGAACACACCATGGGCCGGGACCCGGTGACCGACGGCCCGCCCGAGAAGATCATCGACGCCATGGTGGATAACGGCACCTGGATCATCGGCGATCCCGACGACTGCGTGGCCGGCATCCGCAGGCTTGAAGAGCGCAGCGGCGGATTCGGCGGATTCCTCGTACAGACCATCGATTGGGCGCCCCGGGAGCAGATACTCCACAGCTTCGAGCTTCTGGCCCGCTACGTGATGCCCCAGTTCCAGGGAACGGTCCTGAGCACCGCCGCTTCCAACGAATGGGCGTTCGAACACCAGGAAACCCTGATGGCCGGCCGGGTGCGGGCCATCGACCGGGCCAAGTCGGACTACGCCGCCAGGACATAAATCTTGAACAAACCCACGCCTCAGGTGAAATCGTGAAAGCGGTCTGGTACCAGCGTAACGGCCCCGCGGATATCCTCGAATACGGCGAGTTGCCGGACCCTGAGCCGGGGCCGGGCGAGGTCCGGGTGCGGGTGGTTTCCTCGGGGGTCAATCCATCCGATTGGAAACGCCGGCAGGGGCTGACCAGCCAGATGGAGTTCCCCCGAGTCATCCCCAACCAAGACGGCGCCGGCGTGGTCGACGCCGTTGGACCCGGCGTTCCCCAGTCCCGCATCGGAGAGCGGGTCTGGCTGTTCGAGTCCCAGTTCGGACGGCCCTTCGGCACGGGGGCTGAGCTCACCGTCCAGCCCAGCGGGCACGCGGTTCTCCTTCCCGAGGGCATTGACTTCCATATGGGCGCGGGGCTGGGCGTCCCGGCCATGACGGCGCACCGCTGCGTCTTCGCCGATGGCCCGGTGGCCGGGAAGACCGTGCTGGTTACCGGCGGCGCCGGCGCCGTCGGCCACTATGCGGTCCAACAGGCCAAGCTGGGCGGCGCAACGGTCATCAGCACCGTCAGCTCCGACGAGAAGGGTCAGATCGCCAGGTTGGCCGGGGCCGATCACACCATAAACTACCGTGAAGGGGACACGGCGGCCAGGATCTTCGAGGCAACCGGCGGACGGGGCGTCGATCACATCGTGGAGGTTGACATGGCGGCCAACTTCCCGGTGAGCCAACAAGTGCTCAGGTCGTCCGGGGTCTTGGCGGTCTATTCCGCGGGGAGCGGCCAAGGGCCGACGGTTCCTCTCAAGTTCAAGTCCTCCAATGTGACGGTCCGCATGGTGCTGGTCTACGACATGCCCGAACCCGCC
>JACZXN010000406.1 GCA_022571575.1 Chloroflexota bacterium
GCCCGCGGACCCTCGTCGTAGGGCGTGCTGTCGGTATCGCCCGGACGCACCCGCACCTGGGACACCGGGACGTTCATTTCGCTGGCCACGATCTGCTGCTCGACCGTGTGGGTGCCGGTGCCGATATCCACGGTGGGACTGATCACCGAGAACGTGCCGTCAGCCTCGGCCGTCAGCACGGCTCCGGCGATCCCGCCGCCGATCTGGCGGCCGAAGACCGCAACCCCCCGGCCCCGGCCCGGCCCGGTCTTGGGATCTCCCCACCGGCCCGCTTCCAGGGCGGCTTCCATAACCTCCCGGACATTCACCAGCCGCAATGGCCGGCCCAGCGCGTCCTCTTGACCCGGGCTCAAAAGGTTTATCCTTCTGAATTCAGCGGGGTCCAGGCCCAGTTCCTGGGCCAGCAGATCGGTATGGGACTCGAGGGCAAAGGTGTATTGGTGAGCGCCGGGCGCCCGGAAGTATCCCCCCGGCGTGGTGTTGGTGTACACCTGCAGGAATTCAAAGGACGTGTTGGGGATATGGTAGCCGCCGCCAACGTAATGATGGGTCGAAAGATAGGCCCTGGGCTTCATCGCGCCATAGGCGCCGCTGGCGTGTACGGTTCGCACCTCACGAGCGGTCAGACGGCCATCCCTGGTCACCCCCGAGCGGATCGTCACGAAGGTGGGGTGGGTTGGGTTGCTGGCGGTGAGTTCTTCCACCGAGCTCATCACGATCTTAACCGGGCGGTTTGCCAGCTTCGACAGGAGGTAGGCGATGGGAAGGTCGCGGGCGTCGCCCTTCCCTCCGAAATCGCCCCCCACCGAGACGACGTTGACCCTGATCTGTTCTTCCGGTATCCCCACTGCTTGCGCCAGTTGCCTCCGCGCCCGGAATGGGGCTTTACTGGAACACCAGGCCTGGACGCGGCCGTCATCATCGATCGATATGACGCTGGCGAAGGGCTCCAGATAGCCTTGGTGACGGCTGGGCACGGAGAAAGAGTGCTCCAGGACAACGTCGGCCTCACGAAAACCCTGAGCCACGTCCCCCTTGGACCAGGAGAGCCGCGTTTGGCCGTTGCGGACATCCTTGGCCAGAAGGTGGAGCGGCGCTCCTTCGTACGCCGCGACATCGTCGTGGAGCAGGGGGGCGTCCGGCTGCATCGCGTCCATGGGATCGAAGACCGCCGGCAGCACTTCGTAGTCCACTTCGATGAGCAGCAACGCCTCTTCGGCGGCTTCGGGCGTCTCCGCGGCCACCGCGACCACCCGGTCTCCGATGTAGCGGACCCGGTCCCAGCAGAGGACCGGCAGGTCTCGAAGGACCTTGCCCATGTAGAAACCGGGGTTGTCCTGGCCGGTTACGATGGCCTTGACGCCGGGGACGCGGCGGGCTGCCGAGGTATCAACCCGCCGGATGCGGGCGTGGGGGTGGGGACTGCGCAGTATCCTGCCGCAGAGCATTCCGGGCAGGATCACGTCGGCGGCGAAGCGTGTTCCCCCGGTGACCTTTTCCGGTCCGTCGACGCGGCTGACGGATACGCCGATGATCGTTGATTGGAAGTTCATCTGCCCGTTCCTTTGGGTTTGGCCCGCCGATCCTATCCCGAAACTCTCCGATGGCGGGATGCGGTTGACGCCCGTGAAGCCCACTGCGTTTACGCCGTGGCCCGCGGCGAAGCGATCAATGGCAGGTGTGAAGGCTGCGGGATACCGGCGGAATTTCCCGGCGCCGATTCTATAGAAGCTAGGCACGCGCCCGAAGCTAACGGCATGAGCCGCTTTCACAGGCAGCTACCGCCTGGGGATGAGCCGGAGGCCGGGGCAGGTGGGGCAGTCCAAGCCGGGGGCCGGCTGGGAAGTCTCGGAGGAGGTTCTGGGCGCTGAGCAGGCTCCAGCGCCAACTTGGTTATCTTCTTGCGCCTTTAAGGTTTTTCTTTAAGCCGTTGCGCTTGCCCGTTGGCTTATTGATGCGCGCCACGAATTCCGCCGTCGTTTCTACTCTTTTTTCCCGTTTGGGCTTGGACCGGACCATGATCGCTTGCTCCCTCTGCTTGATGGGCAGGAATGGATGTTCTTACCGTTGGATGGGGAACGTCCCCCAGACTTTCCCGGTTCTTTTCGAGCGCCCGGCGAGACGGTTCCCGCCTATCGTACACCAAACCGCTCTCCGTAGCCTACCGAAATGATCGCCGAGCGCCTTACGCCGGGCGCACCAACGGGCGGGCGGTATCCGTGTCCGCGCCGATCCGCTGCCCATGCTTCATGGGTGGAGTATGGGCGGGGCAGGCACGGCCTTGCTATGGGAGCTTCTTCACCAGTAGCCACTGGTTTTTTGATTCCTCGCTTCTCCGGTAGCGCACCGTATCCATAAGGGCCCGAGCCACCTGCAGGCCCCGTCCGCTTTCCGGTATGTCCGCGTCTGGGCCTGAGGCCGGGTCTGTGGCGCCGGGCTGCTCATCGAAAAGAACGCCATCGTCGGTGATCTCCACCTCGATCCTA
>JACZXN010000407.1 GCA_022571575.1 Chloroflexota bacterium
AGGGCGCCCGCCAGGCGATGATCACGAAGTCGCCGGGGGCCACGTTGGTCACGCCGCCGCCCACCGACTCCACCGTGCCCGACGCCTCGTGCCCCAGGAGGAAGGGGAAATCGTCGTTGATGGCCCCCTCCCGGTAATGGAGGTCGGTATGGCACACGCCGCAGGCCTGCACTCGGATCAACGCTTCGCCGGGGCCCGGATCGGGCACCAAGATGGGGACCAATCTCACCGGCGCGCCCTTGGCTTCAGCGACTACTCCGTTCACTTGATGGGCCATCGATATCTTCCTCCCGAGCGCCTTTTAGAATTACCGGCTTGAATCACCGAAATATTATGCCGGAGGCTTGGCGTCTGTCCACCGATCTACGGCGTTGCCTCAAAAGCAAAATGGCCCGTGGCATTGCCCCATGTACGCCTCCCCCTGTCACCCTGAGAGAAGCGAAGGGTCTCTTTGTTCTCGGTCAGTGCTGGTTGTTTAGCAACGAGATTCTTCGGCTGACGCCTCAGAATGACAGTTTTGAGGCAAGGTACGGATCAACGCGCCAGGGCGGCCTCGATTCTGCGGGCGAAACCGATCAGTTCCTCGTCGGACCCGTGGCCTCCCATGATGGATATACCCACCGGCAGGCCGTTGACTTGGCCGAGCGGCAGGCTCAATTGGGGCCGTCCGGTGGTGCCGGCGATGCAGGTCAGCCGGCTCAACCGCGACTGGACCTCCTTTTTGGCGGAGGTGGGTTGGCCGCGGTGCGGGGCGGGACACGGCGCCGTGGGCAGGCAGACGAAGCCGCCGCCGGAGAATACCTCATCCATCCTGGTCCTCAGCTTGTCCCGGACGGCGGCGGCTTCATTCAGCTGGGCATCGGTCAAGCCGATGGCAAAGTTGTAGCGCTCACTGACCCAGAAACTGAACCTGGGATTGACCTGGTCGACCCAGTCCTTAACCGAGTCCCAGGCTTGTTTTGACTGGAGCACGTTCTGCTGGGATGCCCATTCGGCCAGACCGTTGGGCGCCAGCCGCTCGGTGGTTGAGCTTCCGGCCAGGGCGGCTATCTTCTCCGCCAGCGGCAAGAGTACATCCGACACGTCCTCGTCCGCCTCTTCAAAGGCGTCTTGGGCGATCACCAGGCGGCTGGGACTGAAATCCGGTATCGAAGTCTGAAATACCGCCTCGGCCACCCGGGCGTAAGTTGACGCGTCCCTGGTGAACCAGCCGATGGTGTCGTAGCTGGGCGCCTGAATCAAGATGCCGTCCAGGGGGATGCGCCCGTGGGTGGGACGCAGTCCGTAGAGGCCGCAGAAACTGGCCGGGATGCGCACCGAGCCCCCGGTGTCGGACCCCAGGGCGAAGTTCACCAGCCCTCCGGCCACCGCCGCCGCCGAACCGCTGGACGACCCTCCCGGGACCCGTCCCAGGGCCTTGGAGTTGATGGGGGTGCCGTAGTGGACGTTCTCTCCCAGGATGCCCCTGGTCAGTTCGTCGGTGTGGGTCTTGCCCACCATGTCGGCCCCGGCGTTCACCAGGGTCTGCACGATCCAGGCGTTTCGATCGGCCGGCGGGTGAGTCGCCTTCCAGTCGGGATTGCCCCCTCCGGTCACGTGTCCCGCCACGTCGAAGATATCCTTGGCGGCGAAGGTCAGGCTGGATAGAGAACCCCCCAGGCGTCCGGACAGGTAAGCGTCGGTGTCCTTGCAGAAGGCGTCCAGGGGATCGGCAAGGGGCTGTCTGGGCCTGGGCATTGGGACACCTCCATAGCTGCCGCCGGACCGTCTAACCGGATGGGTCCGAGGCGGGCACCATAGTATATCTCAAGAGGCCGACCGGCTCTCGACCGGCGCCTGGATAAAAACCGGGAACAAAATTGCGACGGAATCCGTCATGTAAAAAGAAGGCAACGATAAAGGTGAGAATGGCAGGAGGACGGCGTTGAAGACGAGAATCGGCATGATCATGGTACTGGTGGCCGCGGTGGCCCTGTTGGCGGCTGTGGCCTGCGGAAGCAGCGGAACGGCGCCCATTCCCACCCAACCGCCGCCCACCGAAACTCCGGTCAAGGGAGACCCGCCGCCGGTGGAGCCCACCACCGTTGAGGCCCCGGCGCCCATCGAAGATACAGCCTTGGTGGCCCCGGCGGCGCCCGGCGGGGAATACATCCTCAAGATAACATCGGGCTTGCCCAGCGGTTGCGCTCAGTTCAACGGATATGAGGTTGAGCTCGACGGCAACGGGTTTGACGTCGATGTAACCAATCTGGTGCCCGGTCCCGATGACCTCGTCGCCTGTACCGCCAGCTACGGCTACCACGAAGGAAAAGTAGTGCTTGGAAGCGGTCTAGATTCCGGCCAGGCCTACACCGTCACGGTGAACGGCGAACCGGCCCACTCCTTCATCGCCAAGTAGTCTCAACCGCCCGCTGCCGCCGTGGCCTGGTGCGGCTTTCCGCCCCCAGTGATAAACTGTTCCGAAATCCGGCGACACTGAC
>JACZXN010000408.1 GCA_022571575.1 Chloroflexota bacterium
GGAAGGTATCAAGATCTCCAGAGACTGGGCCAGCGAGCGCCGTGAAGCCCTCCAACAGAACCGTTACGCCGGGATCAAGGCCGCCACCGACCGGTTCGACGCCAGCAGAAGCAACGGAAGATAGCGGGAAGATAGCGGTCAGCCAACGGCGATCAGCTTTTGGCATTCAGAGGTCTCAAAAGGGTGTCCCGATTCATCGGGACGCCCTTTTTGTCATGAATCTCCGATGCCACCCGGTTCGTAGAATATTTGTTGGTCTGTTATATTTTGAATTGAGAAAAACATGGAACGCTGAACAACATCGGTTTGGGCCCCAGCGAACGGTTCCGGTCCAGCCCCAACCCAGTTCAACCCCAAAAGGTAGTCGCCATGCGCAAGACAAAGATCATCGTCACCATCGGCCCCTCCTCCCGCGACCCGGACATCTTGGACCAACTGATCGCTCAGGGCATCGACTGCGCCCGGCTGAATTTCTCCCACGGGACCCTGGACGAGCATGCCGAGGTGATCGCCAACATCAGGCGGCTATCCAAGAAACACGGGCGGCCCATTGCTATTCTCCAAGACCTTGGCGGCATCAAGCTGCGCCTGGGCCATCTTGAAGAACCGGTCTTGCTGAATCCCGGCGACAATGTGAGCTTGGTCCCGGAGACCGAAACGCAAGAGCCGGGCGTGCTGCCGTTTCCCCAGCCCGGAGTATTTAAGAACATCACGCCCGGCCACGACATATTCATCGCCGACGGCACCGTCCGGCTGGCCGTCACCGCGGCCAGTAGCTCCAGGATCGAGGCCACCGTACTCTCCGCCGGAGTCGTCTCGTCTTTCAAAGGCGTGAATCTGCCCGGCGTGCCGATCGACGACCCGGTCTTGACCGAGAAGGACGAGATCGCGCTCCGGTTCGGCGTCGAGCATGGGGTCGATTGGGTCGGCCTGTCGTTCGTGCGCACCGCCGACGACATCCTCTACGCCAGGGAGCACCTGAACGCCGCCGGCAGCAAGGCGCTGGTCATGGCCAAGTTGGAACGGGGCGAGGGTGTCGACAACATCGACTCCATCCTTCCCGAGGTTGACGGCATCATGGTGGCCAGGGGAGACCTGGGCGTGGAGATTCCCATGGAGCGGGTGCCCATCGTTCAGAAGCAACTGGTGGCCAAGTCCAACGAAGCGGGCAAGGTCTCGGTCATCGCCACCCAGATGCTCTGGTCCATGGTGGTCGCCCCGGCGCCGACCAGGGCCGAGGTGTCCGACGTGTCCAACGCTGTCTTGGACAAGTGCGACGCCATCATGCTCTCCGATGAAACCGCGGTGGGCCGGTACCCGGTTGAAGCCTACAAGATGGCCGATATCACCGTCACCGAGGCCGAAAAGATCTACCCCTACTTCAGCGACCTGGGTTCCCGGGACCGTACCCAGGCCATCACCTCCGCGGCGGCGCGGCTGGTCCGTTCCCTTGGCTCCAAACCATTGGTGGTGACCAGCACCGGACGGGCCGCCTTTGAGCTTGCCAGGTTCCGGCCCGACGCCGATATCCTGGCTTTTTCCCACGACGAAGCCGTGTTGCAGAAGCTGTGCCTGGGTTGGGGGATACGTCCGGGCGGCGTCATACCGCCCCAACAGGACATTGCCGGGTTGGTGGCTTCGGTGATTCAGGCGGGCCTGGATGGCGGTACGATTGAAGAGACCGACGTGGTGACCATCGTCCATGGCTTCTCGCCGGGGGTGTCGGGCACCACCAACTCCGTGCAGGTGCTGGACATGCGGGAATACCTGGCCCATGTCAGAGAAGAGCGCAGTGCCGCCGTTACAAATTAATCTCGTGTCCTTCCCGTCGAAGAATCGTACCGTCATGGCTTTCTTAGCCGCCGTGATGGCGGCCATCTTCTTGGCGGCCTGCCCGCGACCCCACCCTGCCGCGAACCCAGTTACGACGGAGCCAACCACGGCCGAGCCCACGTCCCAGCCGACCGCCACGCCGACACCCACTCCCATTCCCTACGAAGATTTTGCCGGCGCGGCCGTGCCGCCCGCCGAACCGGAACGGCTGGCCCAATTGATCACGCTGCTTTCATTGATCCCGGAGAGTTACACCTCGGCGGTGTACCTGGACATGGAGTTCCTGCGGTCCGATGGGAGTCTGGCCACTCTGATCAGCCCCGAGGTCTTGGGTCTGGACGTGGCGCTGCCCTCGATCGCCACCGGACTGGTCAACAACATAGCGGTGGCGGTGGACTTCCAGACCCGCAGCCTGGTCACATCCTTTCAGGGCGACTTCGCCATCGCGGATCTGCTCCGGCTGGCCAGCAGTTTCGGCCTGCAATTGAGCGAAGGCGGCCCGCAGTCCTACGAGGGCCACGATGTTTGGGACATCAACGCTCTGGGAACAGTCTTGTCGATGGCGGCGGCGGATGAGAAAACCGGAGTCGCGGCATCGGGACAGGACGTCACGGCCTCGGACGCAAGGGCCCTGACGGAGG
>JACZXN010000409.1 GCA_022571575.1 Chloroflexota bacterium
GAAACTTCATCTTCGCCAACCTGAAGGCTTCCCACCTGCACCGGGTGGTGCTGCAGCCCCCCGGCTTCGACTCGGTGGTCTCCCACGAAAGGCTGTTCCAGGGCGAGTTCGGCCGGTTGCGGGCCGCCGCCATGGGCCCAGACGGTTATTTTTACTTCACCACCAGCAACCGGGACGGCAGGGGGAGACCCATGGCCGGTGACGACCGGGTGATGCGCCTGGTCCCGGCACCCGGGGAAGCTGCCGAAGCGCGACATCCCGGTTCGATGGGACATTTCACCTTGCGGTTGCCGCCCGGTTCCCATCGGGTCCGGTGGTCCTTGCCCGGTTATCTGGCGGTGGAGCGCCGCGTAGAAATTCCGGGCCTATCCGGGGAGGTCCAACACGCGGCTTTAAAAGAGATCGCCCTCCGGGCTGGAGACCTCAACGGCGACGGCGGCATCAACGGGGCAGATTTGGCAATGATGCGGGGCGCCTTTGGCGACGCCGCCGGTCCTGGCACCGGTCTTGGCGCCATCGATCTCGACGGCGATGGCGTGGTGGACGTGACCGACCTGGCGTTGATGGGATCCAATTGGGGCCGGGGCGGTTAAAGAGCATTTCCAGCTAGCCATGACGCTTACATTCCCCAATCTGTGCATGTATGGTATCCTCTGTGGATAGTATTCATTAATAATCCACCGATTATGTGCCTGGATGTGTAGGTATCCAGAAGGAGGTGAGTCCAGGTGTTTACCCTTTGGACGCTCAGATTGCTGGGCGCCGGAGGATTTGCGGTCTTGGGCTGGAGACTGGGCGCGGTGGTCTCTGAACTGGCCACCGGAGAAACCCGGTATATGCCGTGGGGTCTGGCGCTGACCCTGGCGGGTCTGCCCCTGGGGGCTCTGCTGGCCCCCTACCTGACCATAAAGCCGTGGCGCAAGGGCGCCGAATTCATCGATTCCATCTCGGGGCCGACCATCTTGTCGGGAACCATCGGCCTGCTGGTGGGGTTGATCATAGCATTCCTCATTTCCATTCCTTTACCCACGTTGTCCGGTTGGTTGGGCTGGGGCGTTCCCGTCATGGTGAGCGTCTTTTTTGGGCTCTTCGGCCTAATTTTTGGGATAAAACGCCACCGTGACATGACCGCCCTGTTTCCCGCCCTGGGAAATTCCTCTTCCCGCTCCGGCGGCACCCGCAACGGGAACATACTGGTGGATACCAGCGCCATCATCGACGGCCGCATCGCCGACCTCAGCGTCACCGGTTTCTTGGAAGGCGCCCTGGTGGTGCCCCGTTTCGTGTTGGACGAATTGCGTCACATCGCCGACTCCAGCGACGCTCTACGCCGCAACCGGGGACGCCGTGGGCTGGAGGTGTTGGGCAAGCTGCGCGAGGACAACACCGTCCCCCTTGAAGTGCTGGATGTGGGCATAAGCCCCGGCGAAGAGGTGGACGCCCAACTGGTGAAGCTGGCCAAGGGCATGAAATGCGCCATACTCACCACCGACTACAACCTCAACCGGGTGGCCGAGCTCCAGGGCGTCCAGGTCCTCAACGTCAACGAACTGGCCAACGCCCTTAAGTCCATCGTCCTCCCCGGCGAGGAGATGCGGGTCAACATCGTCCAGGAAGGAAAGGAGGCGGGCCAGGGGGTCGCCTATTTAGACGACGGCACCATGGTGGTGGTGGAAGGCGGCAGGCGCTATATAAACGCGTTCCACGACGTGATGGTCACCCGGGTGCTGCAAACGGCAGCCGGCCGGATCATATTCGCCCAACCCAAGAACGGCTAAGCCACCCGTGGCGTCAACCTCCGGCACGAACCCTGCCATCCCAACCGATCCAGCCGTCCCAGCCGTCCCAGCCGTCCCAGGCGTCCCAGATAATGGAGACGCCGGCGGGAAGATCGGCGCCGTGGTGGTGGCCGCCGGCGGCAGCAGCCGCATGGGCGGCATCGACAAGATCTTCGCTCCCCTTCTGGGCATACCCCTTTTGGCCCACGTGTTGGACCAGTTGGAAAATTTCAACCCCCTGGACCAGATCGCCCTGGTTTTGGGGCAAAGCTCCGTGGAACGGGGCCTGGAATTGGTCCGGCAACGGGGCTACCGCAAGGTCACCCAGGTTTGCGCCGGGGGAGAGCGCAGGCAAGATTCGGTGCGTAACGGCCTGAACGCCCTTTCTTCCTGCCAATGGGTCATCATTCACGACGGCGCCCGGCCCTGCCTGGACGAGCCCATGTTGCAACGGGGGCTGGAGGCGGCCAGGGCATCCGGCGCCGCGGCGGCGGGCGTGCCGGTCAAGGACACGATCAAGGTGGTCTCCGCCCAGGGGATGGTGTCGGAAACCCCAAGCAGGGAAGGGTTATGGGCCGCCCAGACTCCCCAGGTTTTCCGGTACTCGCTGTTGTGGGAGGCCCACCAGAGGTGCGACGGCACTTTTACCGACGATGCCGCCATGGTTGAAACCGTGGGCGGCCAGGTTAAAATGTT
>JACZXN010000410.1 GCA_022571575.1 Chloroflexota bacterium
GTAGGCGGCGCTGCCGCCGGGAGCGTAGAGCCCCACCCGGTCCAGGGGCCGGATCAGTTCGCCCAGGCCCTGCTCGCGGTCCACCCATTCAGTGGGCATGGTCGCCTCGTGGAAAGCACGCACCCGTTGCGCGGCCAGTTCCAAGGACTCCCGCAGTTCTTTGCTGACTGAATCCCTTGCCTGGGCCATCTGGTCTTCGGTCACCCGGAAGTCGTCCAGGTCCGAGTCGTCCAGGAGTTTGGCGTAGCGCCGCACGGCGTCGTCGCCGTTCTCCCGCACGTCGTCCAGCATCTGATGCACCGACTGCAACGGGGTCACGCCCTTGCCGAAGGCCGCTTCGGTCCGGGCCAATACCGACTCGGGCAGCGAGTCCAGGTCCAGGGGGTCGATGCGGACCAGAACGTTCTCGGCGTTCTGGACTCCATAGATCACGTTAAGGGGCAAAGGGTTTCTCCATTGTTCTTGATCTGGCCAAGGGCATGGCTGCTACTCGGGCACGAATTCCCGGACCTGTTCGATGGTGGCGGCCATGGCCCGTTGCTGGTAGGCGGTTACCTCGGCCTCGGGGACCAGCTCGTAGACCCGTTCCAGACTGCGGGGCATCCCTTCCAGGAACCGCTCCACGTTCCGCTGCACATCTTCGTCATCACGATACAACCGGTTCAGGGCGCGTTTCAACCGGTCCCAGGTGAACTCCCACCCCATGAACCGCTGCACCGATTCTTTCCACTCGGTTATCAGCCCTTCTTCTAGAAAGGGCATCGAGACATCTTGGTCACTGCAGGCAAGGACTTCCTGCGGCTGGGTCTCGCCGTTCAGGCTGGGCAGGGTCTGCCGGTCCATATCCAGTTGCAAGGCCCGGTCCCAGATGTTGGCTTCAACCTCATCGTCGGTTACCCGGCTGTCTTCGAGGGTGGTGTCGAAATGAGGCCGGAACACGCTGGTGATCCAGACCTCGTCCGCCGCCAGATGGCAGACGTAGCCGGCCAGAAAGGCCCGGGTGGCGGGCGATGGGTCCTGGCTCAACTCGGGGTGCAACCGGAACATGGTCCTGGTCCCGGTGCCGACCTCCTCCACCGACAGCGGAGCGAAGTGGGTCTGCTCCCTGGGCCACTTGGTCATGGCCCGGATGTCCGGGGTGGTGGAACCCAGGAAGTAGCTGCCCAGGTGGTCGTAGACGTAGCTGCGGTCCAGCTGCTCGGCAACCTGGTTGGCCAGATATATGTGCATCGGCAGGTTTGGCATTATCTATAAACCCAGTGGGTAGCGGTTGGTTATCTTTGAGTGGAGGCGTCCTCGCCGAAAAGCGCTTGGTAGGCCTCGGAATGGCCGTCGAAGAGGTAGCTCAATTGGGAGGCGGCCACGTCGATGGCCCCGCAGCCCCGCAGGTGGTCCACCGCTTCCAGCAGTTGATCTTTCTTGATCAGCAGGCTCACGTTGTACCAGTCCTGCTCCTCGATGTTATAGACCCTGGCGACGGTGGGGCCCCGCAGCCCGGCCAGGTCGGGACGGGCCAGCACCGTTGAACTGACCTCCTCCGGCGAAGACGCGCGCACGTTGGCGGTGACCCGGTAGTAGGGCTCGGCCCTCAGGTGGCCCTCCATCAACTCGACGATGGAGCGGGCCAGGGCCAGGGCCTCCCCCGAAGCCGAGAGCAACACCGGGTTGGCGATGAGACACGCCTGGGAGGTCAGGATGGTTCCTTCGTCCAGGGTTTTCAGTTGGTTCTCCCGGAGGGTGACTCCGGTGGCTGTCAGGTCGGCGATCAGGTCGGCGTATCCGGCGGCCGGGGCCGCTTCCATGGCGCCGCTGGCCGGGACCAGGGTGAAATAGTTGATGCCCCGCTCGTACAGGTAACCCCGCAACAACCGGGGGTACTTGGTGGCGATGCGGAGTTGCTTGCCCTCCTGGCGGAACTCCAGGGCCAGGTCGGCCAGGTCGGCCAGGGAAGTCACGTCCATCCAGGAATCGGGCACGGCCATGACGAACTCGCACCGGCCGTACCGCAGGTCTTCGATCAGCACCGCCGCCCGCGACTCGTCGTTGCGGTATTCCAATACCCGGTCCAGGCCGGTCACGCCCAGTTCCGCGCTGCCCTCTTCAACCTTCTGAGTGACGTCGGCGGTGCGCTGGAACAGCACTTCGACTCCGGGGATGGCCGGGACCGTGCCGGTGTAGCGCCGGGCGTTGGGCCGGGAGACGGGCAGACCGCAGGCCCGCATGAAGCTGAGGGTCGAGTCGTACAGTTCTCCGTCGCTGGGCAGGGCGATGCGCAGCAGGCCCGGTCCCCGGTCTCTATCCCGGATGTTATTTCGTTCTTGTTCGGTCAACGTTCCGGCCTAATTCGCCCCGAGGGCGATGAGTGCGTCCAGGTTATAGGCAAAACCCAGGGCGGGCACGGCGTCGCCGCCGCCCAGGGCCCGGGAGCGGGTGTCGTAGCGGCCGCCGCCGCCCACTGCGCCTGGCCGGCCGGG
>JACZXN010000024.1 GCA_022571575.1 Chloroflexota bacterium
TGTTGGACCGCTCCAGGAACCGTGGCCCGCGCCAGGGAGGCCGCCGCCGCGGATAGAGTGGATTGTGATGCCTGGCCCCATACCGATCATCCCCAACGACGCCGGCCCCGACGGCCATATCCTGCACAGCCTGACGCTCTTCGTCGAGATGCTGCGCCGGGTGGGACTGGAGGTGGGCTCGGGCAATATGCTGGACCTGGTGCGCGCCACGGACCACGTGTCCATCGGAAAACGGGGAGAGTTCTTCCAGGCCGCCCGCAGCATCCTGGTGCACCGCAAGCAGGACCTGCCCATATTCGACGAAGCTTTCCAGGTGTTCTGGCGCAAGCCCACCGACCGCACCACCACCATGGACCTGCGCTCCTTGGGCGAGCAACGGCGCTTCCGTAAGCCCCAGGTCAGTACGGGCCGGGACGATGAACCCGAGGGGGCCGGGGCGATCGAGGGCGAACCCGACGACGATTCGGTCCAGAACGTGGACCTCAGCCGCAGCTACAGCGCGGTGGAGATCTTCCGCCAAAAGGATTTCTCCGAGTTCACCTCCGGGGAGATGGCCGAAGCACGCCAGATGATGGCCAACCTGACCTGGGACCTGGGCCGGCGCCGCACCCGGCGGTTGGCTCCGGGCCGCTCCGGACCGTTGGACCTGCGCCGCACCATGCGGCAGAGCCTGAAAAACGGCGGCGAATTCCTGGACCTGGCCTTCCGTTCTCCCAAGGACAAACCCCGCTCCCTGGTGCTCATCTGCGACGTAAGCGGCTCCATGGAACGCTACACCCGGATGCTCCTCCAGTTCATCTACACCATCGCCGAGGGTTTCCAACACCTGGAGGCCTTTCTATTCGCCACGCGTCTGACCCGCATCACCCGGAACCTGAAGTACCGCAGCATCGACCAGGCGATCGACGAGGTCTCCAAGGCGGTGCCCGACTGGGCCGGCGGCACCCGGATCGGCGAGGCGGTAAAGACCTTCAACTACCAATGGCTGCGGCGGGTGCTGCGGGGCCAGGCCGTGGTCCTGATCATCTCCGACGGCTGGGACCGGGGCGACCCCGAACTGCTGGCCCGGGAGACCTCCCGGCTGCAGCGCAGTTGCCACCGGCTCATCTGGCTGAACCCGCTCCTGGGCTCGCCCAGCTACCAGCCGCTAACCCAGGGGATGCGGGCGGCGCTGCCCTACATCGACGATTTTCTGCCGGTCCACAACCTGAACAGCCTGGAATCCCTGTCCCAACATCTGAGCGCATTGCGCCCGGACCGGGCGCTGGGCCGGGTCTACCGTCCACCCGCCGCCGAAGAACCGGCGCCGGAACCAGAGCCCGTTGCCGCACCGGACCGGCCCATCGACCGCCTAAAGCTGCCCACTTTCCGGCACCCCATGTGGGGAAAGAGACCTTAGCCAAAGCGGCGAATCAATTTAGGGAGGACCTATCTTGTCGTTTTTCCGAGCTACAGACACAGGGACGATTTTAATGGGACCCGGAGATGTATACACTCTTCTCGCGGCCGCAGCAGAGACCGACGGGGATTACATCGCGTTGGAAGCGTTGGTGCCACCTGATGGTGGCCCACCCCTTCACATCCACCATAATCAGGTCGAGACGTTCTATATCCTCGAAGGGGAGATGGAGATAACGGTGGGCGACCAAATACACGAGGCGAAGGCCGGCGATTTTGTGCATATCTCCAAAGGCACGCCCCATAATTTCAAAAATCGATCCCGGACCACGACCAAGATGCTCTTTACTTTTGTGCCAGCAGGAGACATCGAGGAGTTCTTCAGAGAGTCCTTCAAAGAAACCACGGACCGGAATGCGCCCCTCGAACCGTTAACCGACGCATTCATTCAGCGCATGCTTGAAGCGGCGGAGCGCCATGACATAGAGATTTTGCCGCCGCCGGAGGGCCCAGCCTAGTCGGTCTAGCCCGTAACGCTAGACGCTCAACTCGGGGATCCGCCGCGTCAACTCGGCCCAATCATCAGTGATAGTCTCGCGGATGAGAACTTTGACGCCCGCGAACACCTGTTCGGGCATCAATCCCATCACAACCCGGGTCCACATCTCCCGGTCATCGTGTCCCAACAGAGGGAAGAACCAGTGTATGAACTCGGGATTACGTTCGGGCGGCACATGCGCGGCCATGCCACCGACTATCGCAGTTTGCTCTTCCAGGGAAGTCCGTTCGCGCAGAATCGGGTAGAGCTGCTGATCTTCTTTGTCGAGGTGAATCCTGAGGACCGCAGTCATCGCCGCCGTTTCTCTTGCTGCTACAAGAGGGTCTGATGCGGCAACCATCTTGGCCAGACCTTCCGTCATCAGGTCGAATTCATTGTGATCGTGGAGGTAGCCCTTGGCGACCAGCGGCGCTACTTTGTCCATGGCGGGGAACACCAGCTCGTCTTCGCCGGCGGCATGCCACATCAAAATCTCGCTGAAAAAGCTCAGCCGCTCCACAACGGGCGCCAGATTACCGTCCTCTGCCGCGGCCTTGTAGGCTGCTTCGTCAATCATTTTCATGTCGTTGCGTAATGCTTGGTGAAATGAAGGTATGACATCGAGTGGCGTTACCATGGCGGTTTAACTCCTTCCGAATTTTCCAGACCGAATTGGTCGTCCCCGAACGCGCGGCCCTCGGGATGGCGCGAACTATAAAACACCGTTCCGAGGGTGTCAACTGCCCTCTATCCGTTCAATGAGGGGGAAATCACCTGGTTTTTGGGCTCAAACAACCGGAGGAGCCAACCGGTGATCGTCGCGCCAGACCGTCAAGCGTATCAACCAGACGACTCCGAACGCCAAGGCCGCCAGCGCACCGCCCGCCACGGCGTCCAGGATAAAGTGGTTGCCGGTGAGCACGATGGCGAAGAAGGTCAGGACCGGATACAGCAGGGCCAGGAGCCGGCCCCAGCCGCGGAGGGTGTTCCAGAACAACACCCCGAGGATCACCGTCCAGCTGAAGTGAAGACTGGGCATGGCGGCCGAGATATTGTATAAAGCCGCCATGTCCTCGCTGCCGTAGAATCTGGGCCCAAATTCCTGGATCGTATCCAGCAATTCAACGCCCGCTATCGCGAAGGGCGAGGCCACCGGAAATACCATGAAGGTGAGCAGCGCCCCAGCCAGGTCAACGAATACGACCGCCCGGTAGAAATGGTAGTCCCGCCGCTTCTTGTTGAACAGGACCGCGGCGGCCAGAAGGATCACCGGCCAATAGGTGATGATGTACACCCAGTTCATCGTCACCACCAGGACCTTGACGTTCTCCACGGCCCAGGACTGCCAGCCCGGCTCCCAGAGGAACCCCAGGTCCTTTTGCAGGGAGACTATCTTGCCGCCGTTGGCCAGGCCCACCGCCCGGGTGTCGGCGTGGACCAGACCCCTGGTGACCAGATAGACAAGGTAGGCGCCGACGTAGAGGGAGATCTCGCTTAAACCGGCGCGCCTATCCCGGATGGCGGAGATCACCGTGGCCCCATCCCGGCTTCGCGGAGTGGCGGCCGCTCACGGCGCGCCGCAGCGGTCCGCCTCTGGACCGGTCTGCGCCGGAACCCGCTCAATCGGCCGTCGATGGCTGTCCTTCAGCCGGTTTCCCGTCTTCCGTGTCCGGCCTAGCTGTAGGCCAAAGGGCAGTGCGCGCCTTGGAGAGTATGACGGGCAGGAAGAGCCGCCTCCGGAACCCCAGTTCAATGGTCAAGAACGAGGCTACGATCAGCAGCCCCCCACCGATGGCGTCCATGATGTAGTGGTTGGCGGTGATCGTGATGGCGAAAAGGGTGAAGGTCGGATAGATGATGCCAAAGGCCTTGAGCAATCTGTTATTCGTCCGAAGGAACATTATTCCGAACATCACCGTCCAGCTGAAGTGCAGGCTCGGCATGGCCGCGTAGGCGTTGTAGTAGTTGGCAAACTCGCGGCTGGCGTAGCCCGACGGGCCGAAGGCCTTGATTGTGTCCACGAAATGCTCGGCGATCATCCGGGGCGGGGCCAGGGGGAACAACATGAATCCCAATAGCGCGATCACGAAGCTGACCAGGACGACGTTCCGGTAGTACATGTACCGGTTACGGTTGCTGAAATACAGGACCACGGCGGAGGTGAGTATGATGGGCAAGAAGGTGACTATGTAAGCCCAGTTGAAGAAGATCACCAACGACTTCGCGCTGGAGATCGCCCAGGCCTGCCAGACCGGCTCCCAGAAGAAACCGGCGTTCTTTTCAAACTCTATAACCCGCCGGGCGTTGGCCAGAGCCGTGCCTTGGAAATCTGAGAAGACCAGGGTGCGGGTGTACATGTAGACGAAATAACCGCCCGCAAGTATCCCCATCTCCCGTAGGTGCGGAAGCCAGAACATGCCCCGGGGCGACCGGGGAATGGCGTTCGTGATTGTGGTCATCGTCAGGTTCTTCCATTGACCGGTCACGTTCAGGTCCGGCGGCGCGTCCACGCCACCTGACACTGGTGACTCATCCAGCTCTGATGGGCCGACGGCGAAGCGGTCACAACAACCGGCGCAACATTAACCGGCATTTTGCCAGATACAAGCTGGGATTTCTAGACCCTGACGCACCGTATATTAAACCGGATACTAAACTGGTTCTCCGGTCTTAGCCTCGGTCGAGTCTTCACCCTGCCGGTCTTGGAGAGCGGTAGTCGGTTCAGAGCCAGGCACTTGACTGCCCGGCTTTGCCCCATTGCTGTTGGCCGGCTTTGCGCCGTTAACCTGCAGCAATATCGGTTCCGGTTGGAGGTTGACCGGCCCGCGGTCCCGTGCGGCGCGGCTGCCCAGGTAAACGCTGCAGTCCAGGCATCCGACCCACTTCTCGGGAGTGAAGCCCTTCTTGAACAGGCCCCGGGCCGTGGTGTAACTGTCGTTGTTCCAGATCTCTTTGACCGGCGAATCGTTGAGGTCGCCAAAATCCTGGGTCTTGTCGGTGAGATAGCAACACGGCGCAAACCCGCCGTCCCAGTTGACCACCGCGGTCCGCCACAGCCGCCAGCAGACCTGGCCGTCCTCCTGATAGGGTTTGTAGAAGGGATCGGCCCGCAGGTATTCAGGGTGCTGCCGGGGCAGCCACCGTTCAGCTTCGGCGGGGTCGTTTTCGCCGTGGGGAAAGTCCACCTTCTTAAACACCAGGGAGTCGACTCCCAACTCCCCCGCCAGGCTGCGGGCTTCGTCCATTTGGTGTTCGTTCTGCCGCATGACGATGAATTGCCACTCGATATGGGGGGTTTTCGAGCCCAGTTCACGCTTCTTCCGGTCCAAGAGCCGAATATTGTCCAGCACCCGGTCCAGATGACCGCCCACCCGGTAGACCTCGTAGACCTCCTGCGTCACCCCATCCAGGGAAACGATCATGACGTCCAGGCCCGACCGGACCACCTGCTCGGCCATCTCCGGAGTCAGGGGCTTGTTCAGGTTGGAACTGATTATGGTGGCGATCTTCTGCTTGTGAGCGTACTCGATATACTCATGGATGCGCCGGTTCAAGAAGGGCTCGCCCCAGCTGTACAGCGTGAGCCACATACAGGAGTGCTTGATCTGGTCGACCACGCTCTTGAATAGATCAAAGTCCATCACACCCTGGTCCCGGTGGATGGTGCCCTTGCCCGTGTGGCATAACGGGCATTTCAGTTGGCAGATGTTGGTGGTATCGATCTCCCACTCGTAGGGAGACCCCCAGATGATGCGCCGGGCGACCCGGAGTTGCAGCTCCACTCGGACGAAGTTCCAGAGCTTGCGCCAACTGAAGTAACGGGTGGCCAGCCAGAACCGCTGGTCGCGGCGGCCGTCGGCCACGGAGTTGATCACGCCGCCGTTGACCTGCAGCCAGCGTTCGCCCACATAGATGGCCGCCTTCAGCGCCCAGAAGAAAGGGTTATATCCGACCATAATCTATCCAGTCAAAGACGATCCCCGACGAAACGCCGGGGAAGTCTTGAAGATCCCTAGTGTTCCACATTTTGCCTAGGCGGGGCGCACCCGCCCAGACATTTATGATACCCCCGGCGTAGCCGGTCCTTCAACCGTGTTTAACCTAATCTCCTCCTCTTATTAAGAAAGAGGAGCCCAGTCTTTTGAGCCGCCGGTAAATTGACTCGCTTCAAACCGGCAGAGTATCCTTAAACACACCCCTTTTAAAGCCCAGGCGCCACTGACAATTGGGTCGAACAGGAACCGAAGATGACCACCAAGAAGCGGATTTTTTCGCCGGCCCAACGGTTGCTTTTGACCGAGGTGATCAACCGGATCATCCCCGCCAAGGACAGCCTCCCCGGCGCGGGGGACCTGGGAATAGCGGCCTACATCGAGGATGCGGCTGCCGGCACGCCGGAACTGACCCGCCTGTTCAACGGCGGGCTGGCCCAGATCAACGTGGCCGCCGGGCGGGACTCGGCCGAAGGGTTCGAGGCGCTCTCCAACACAGCCAAAGACGGAATATTGAGGTCCATGGAGGCCGCCAACCCGGCGTTCTTCGACCAGTTGGTCCTCCAGACCTACAACGGCTATTACACCAACCCAAAGGTGTTCGATCTCATCGGCTATACCATCCCAAAGCTGGCTCCACCTGGCTCCCAGCCGGAACTGTTGGACGTGTCCCTACTGGACCAACAGCGCAAACGGGAACCCTTCTGGAAAAAGGTCTAGCGGAGAACCTCCGGTCCCAGATTCCGGTCCGGACCGAACGGCAGCCTGCCCAATCCGCCACCCCGGCCATCAGAGGGAGGCACATCATGCCCAGGGAAGATTTCGACCTACAACTGAATCAGCTGCAACTAGAGGTGGAGACCCTGGCCCAGATCGTGGGCAAGTCCATCAACCGGGCCGTTGACGCGTTGAAACGGCGGGACCTGGTCGCTTCCCAGGAGGTCGTCAACGACGACGACTACATCGACCAGAAGCGGTTCGAGATAGAAGACCGCTGCGTGGACATGATCGCCACCCAACAGCCCATGGCCGGCGACCTGCGGGCCATCATCGCGCTGTTGCACATCGTGGTTGAACTGGAGCGGATGGGTGACTACGCCGAGGGGATCGCCAAGATCAGCCTGTCCATGGGCGACGCACCGCCCCTGAAACCGCTGATCGACATCCCCCGCATGGCCGAGAAGGCCACCACCATGCTGACCGACAGCATCGACTCGCTGCTGAACCGGGACATGGTGAAAGCCCATGCGGTCTGTAAGGCCGACGACGAGGTCGACGACCTATACGACCAGGTGTACCACGAACTGCTTCTGTTCATGATCCAGGACCCGGAGACCATCCAACGGGCCACCTACCTGTTGTGGGTCGCCCACGACCTGGAACGCATCGCCGACCGGGCCACCAACATCGCCGAGCGGGTGATCTTCTTGGTAACAGGCAAGTTGGTGGAGATCAACGTCTCCCGCTACTAGGCCGTAAAGGCCAACTGCAACTGGCCCCTGGGCGCCATATTCGCCTGCACCGTTGCCCGGTCTGGCAGGCCCCACTGCCGCCGCACCCGGTCCACGGTGTCCAGAACGGCCTTGGTGTACTCCTTGGGCGCGTAGGTCTTGGGGTAGAGCCGGTTATACCCCGGAGTCAGATGGGGGTAGGCCTCCCGCAGCATGGGCATGAACCACTCTTTCGATCCCGGCTTCAGGAACAACACGTTGGCCCCCACGTACTGGGCTTTGTGCCCGTGGGCCGCCGCCACCACCGCCTGGATGTTCTCCTCGTTATCGGTGATTCCCGGCAGCAACGGGGCCATCATCACCCCGGCGGACACCCCACTCTCCACCAGGTGTTGCATGGCTTCCAGGCGGGCTTGGGGCCGAGGAGTCCCCGGCTCCATCATCCGCCACACCTTCTCGTCCATGGTCCCCACGCTGAAGTTCACGTGAACATCCGCCACCTGGCTGAGTTCCGCCAGGATGTCGGCGTCCCGGCTCACCAGGGTCCCCTTGGTGGTGATGGACGCTGGGTTCTGGAAGTCGCGAAGCACGTGGAGGATGCGGCGCGTGATCTCGTATTCGGCCTCGGCCGGTTCGTAGGGGTCTGAGGCGGTGCCGATGGCGATGGACTCCCGGCGCCAACTGGGGCGTTTCAACTCCTGGCGCAGCACCTCGGGGGCGTTCACCTTGGCGAAGACCCTGGTCTCGAAGTCCCGTCCCGAGTCCAGGCCCCAGAATTCATGGGTGGGCCGGGCATAGCAGTAGGTGCAGGCGTGGCGGCAACCCCGATATGGGTTCAGCGTCCACCGGAATGGGAACCGGGGAACATCAATCTTATTGAGCAGAGTCTTGCAGTGAATCTCTTGAACGTCGGCACCTGCCATTGGCCCTCCCTATGTTGCCAGCGTATGATTACGAATTTAATAAAACATTCGTTCTAATCATACGCTTGCGTCGCCAAGAGAGACAAGGCAGAGCCGTCAGACAAGCCTTTGGGCCGCGGCCTTTCCTACCGCTTGTAAACGGCGCCTTCGCCGGAGCGGTCGCAGTTCAGCTTGCGGCTGAGGTGCAGGCCCTCCAGGATGAACTCCACCGCCGATGCTATGACCTCGGGCCGCTTGTCGTTGGTCAGTTTCTTGACCGCCTGGGCCAGGCCGTCGATCTTCTTGACCAGGTCCGGGTATCCCGCGGCAGGCAGGTCGCTGCCGGTCTCGGCGCTATTGCCCAGGTCAAAAGCGGTGACCACCGCGTCCAGGTCCTCCACGTCGAAATAACCGCCGAAGGTCCGCAGCACGGCGCGCCGGGTCAGGTCGTCGGTCAACCGGGACTCCCGTCCTTCTTCAAAGGTCTCAAGCTCGATCTTCCCGGCGAACGACGCCACGATGTACGACAGGTCGCTGACCCTGGGGCAGGCCCATTCCTCCCCGGTCCGGATGGACCGGCGCACGGCGTTGCCCAGCAGGATCTCGAAGTTGGAGATCGACACCCGGACGCTGACCCCGGAGCGCTGGTTGATCTCGCTGCTCTGGCGGGCCTGGGCGGTGATCTCCGCCAAAATCTCCTTCATGTAGTCGGGGATCACCAGTTTGTCCTCTTCGGGAAACCTGGCGCGCTCCTGGTCCATGATGGCGATCTCATCTTTGGAGTTCAGGGGGTAGTGGGTGTGTATCTGTGAGCCGTAGCGGTCCTTGAGCGGGGTCACGATACGGCCGCGGTTGGTGTAGTCCTCGGGGTTGGCCGTGGACACCACGAACACGTCCACCGGCAACCGCACCCGGTAGCCCTTGATCTGGACGTCCCGCTCTTCCATCAGGTTGAACAGCCCCACCTGAATCCTTTCGGCCAGGTCGGGCAGTTCATTTATACAGAAGATGCCGCGGTTGGTTCGGGGCACCAGACCGTAATGGATGACCAACTCATCGGAAAGATAGTGGCCCTCGGCGACCTTTATGGGGTCGATCTCGCCGATGAGGTCCGCGATGGAGATATCGGGCGTGGCCAGCTTTTCCGAGTAGCGTTCCTCTCTGGAGATCCACTCCAACGGCGTTTTATCACCCATCTCCGCCACTTTATTGCGGCAGACCTTGCAGATGGGGTCGTAGGGGTTGTCGTTGATCTCGCAGCCGGCGATCTTGGGTATCGCCTCGTCCAGCAGGCTGGTCAGGCTCCGGATGATGCGGGACTTGGCCTGGCCCCGCTCACCCAGCAGAATGATGTCCTGCCCGGCCAGGATGGCGTTCTCGATCTGGGGGATTACCGTATGTTCGAATCCGACGATACCGGGGAAGATTATCTCCTCGGCCCGGATCTTCGCGATCAGGTTGTTCCGCATCTCCTCGCGGACGGGAATGACCTGGTAGTTACTCTTGCGGAGAGCACCAACGGTCTGGGGACGTTTTGCCCTAGGCATGCTCACCCCTCCATCAACAACGACTATAGGGCATGGACCATGAAGCCGGATGCGCCGATGGCTTCGTAATACCAGTCAGTAACCCGGTCAGTTCCAAGTTATCACACCTTGGCATATAATTTAATGGAACAAAATACCGGCTTCGAGTGCGACCATGTTTCATAGACTGGCGTTACCGCTCATCTTCTTCCTGGTCCCCCGCTTGCTGCCCAAGGTAATCAGATTCGTTCGTCTGGTCTGGCGCCTGACCTTCGACAAACGGGTCTCCATCTTTCTGCGGGCGCTGCTGCCCCTGGCCATCCTATATATACTCTCCCCCTTCGATCTGATTTCGGACCGCATCCCCATCATTGGCCGCTTCGACGACCTGATCATCCTGGGCCTGGCGCTGCTCTTTCTGACCAAGTTGGCGCCGTCCCACATCGTGGACGAGCACATGGGCCGCACCCCGCCGCCGGACCGGCCCGAAGACAAAGACCCCTCCAAAGTGGTCGATGGTTCAAGCAGGCTGATTGACGACGAGTAGGGCTCCCCAGATCGTTCCCGCCTCCGGAATGGGACTCTATGTCCACATCCCCTTCTGCAAGACCAAGTGCCCCTATTGCGATTTCAACACCTACCAGGGCATCGAAGGTCTCATGGAGCCCTTTCTTCCGGC
Source organism: Chloroflexota bacterium (assembly GCA_022571575.1). The sequence goes on from JACZXN010000024.1 coordinate 10,487, forward strand.
CCTGACGGCGGAGATCGAATGCTGGGGCGAGACTCTGGCTCATCCAGCGGTCAAATCGGTCTTCTTCGGCGGCGGCACCCCTTCGTACCTGCCCGCAGGTTACATCGAGAAGATGCTCGCCTCCATTCAGACATCGTTCCAGGTGAGCCCGGGCGCTGAGATCACCATCGAAGCCAACCCCGGCGACCTGGACGCGGCGGCCTGCGCCGGCATCATTGGCCAGGGAGTCAACCGTCTGAGTATCGGAGTGCAGAGCCTGGACAATGACCTGCTGAACCTGCTGGGCCGCCGCCATGATGCCGACCAAGCGGTCCAGGCGTTCCAGACCGCGCGCCAAGCCGGTTTCGACAACGTCAACCTGGACCTGATGTACGGCCTGCCCAACCAGTCGATGGACCAGTGGCGGCAGACCCTGGACGCGCTGACCGGCCTGGCCCCCGAGCATATCTCCCTCTATGCCCTGACCCTTGAGGAAGGCACGCCCATGCACCGCTGGGCGGCGGAGGGGAAGATCCCCGAGCCCGACCCGGACCTGGCCGCCGACATGTATCTGTACGCCCGCGAGTCGTTGGCGGCGGCGGGCTACCACCACTATGAGATCTCCAACTGGTCGCTGCCGGGCCGGGCCTGCGACCACAATCTGGTCTACTGGGAGAACGGTCCATACCTGGGCGTGGGGCCCGGCGCCCATTCCCGGCTGGGAGAGTACCGGTTCTGGACGGTCCTCCCACCCCGGGATTACCTCAGCAAGGCCTCGGCTTGGGCCGGCGCCGGCGCCCAGCCGGTGGACGAGTTCATCGAATCCGTGCTTCAGGCGGTCCCCACCCTGGGCGGCTGGGAACACCTCGGTTTGGAGACCATCTGTTCCGAGACCATGTTCCTGGGCCTGCGGTTGCTGGACGGATTGGACCTGGCCG
>JACZXN010000411.1 GCA_022571575.1 Chloroflexota bacterium
CGGTCGTAGCAGACCACCGAATCGCCGCGGACGGCCTAGGCCAGGTCTTTATCCGGAGTGCAGATGACCACCTGTTCAACCTCGGGCAGCGCGTCACAGGCGGCGGCGGCCGTGGCCAGGGCGTCGTCGGCCTCGTATTCGGTCATGGGCCAGACCAGGACCCCCAGGGCATCCACCGCCCGCTCGACCAGGTCAAATTGGACCAGGAGGTCTTCCGGGGTGCCCGCTCCGGTCTTGTAGCCATCGAACAGCCGGTTCCGGAACGACTCCACGACGTGGTCGAAGGCGCAACCGATGTGGGTTACCTCTTGCTCTCTGATCAGGTAGAGGAGACTCTGCACCACGCCCCGGACCGCTCCCACTGGACGCCCGTCGGGGGCCAGTATCGGGGGAAGGGCGAAATATGATCGGAACAATTCATAGGTCCCGTCCACCAGATAGACCTTCATATAACCCAGCCCCTCGGCGTCGCCTATCGGGAGTGTGTCACTCGGTGAAGTACACGTAACGGTACTTGGGGATCACCAGGGGAAACAGGAAGTAATCTCTCACGTTGGGCTTGAGGAGGACGGAGCCGCCGTTGGAGTGCCACAACGGCACCCAAGGCGCATCGGCGACGATCAACTCTTCGGCCTGGTGATACAGTTCGAACCTGGCCGTCTCGTCCTGCTCCACCCGGGCACGCTCCAACAGAATGTCCACCTGGCCGTTGGAGTACTCGGTCTGGTTGTTGCTGCTCTTGCTGTGGAACAAAACATCCAAGAAGTTTTCCGGGTCTGGGTAATCGGCGATCCAGCCAAGGCCGCCGAACATCTGGAACCTATTCTGGTGCAGGTCCTGCAAGAATATGGCCCATTCCGTTTGGAGGATGTCGATATCCACGCCCAGGTTCTCCTGCCACATGGCCAACATGGCCTCGATGGACGGGCTCAACGCGGCGCCGAATGACCCCGGTACGGTCAGGGTGATCCGGGGCATCTCGCTGCCGGACTTGTATTTGGAATCCCGGATCAACTGAAGCGCCTTTTCCGGGTCGTAATCGTACCCCTTCAGGTCCGGATTGTAGCCGGGGAACCCGGGCGGCAGGATGCCCGCCGCCGGCACCACCAGGTCCTGGAGCAGGGAGCTGGCCAGGGTCGCCCGGTCGATGGCGTAGTTGAAGGCCTGCCTGACTTTGACATCGTCGAAGGGAGGGGCGTTGGTATTGAGCCCAAAGTAGTCCACGTCAAAGGCAGGTGGGGCCTGCACTATCTCGTTGCTAAGAGGATTAGACGGGTCCGTCACTCCGGCCAACAACGCCAGCGGGATCCCGGTGATGTGTATCTCGTCGTTCTCGTACATCAGCATGCTGTTGCCGCCGCTGAGCAGGAATTCCACCTCTTCCAGCTTGGCCGGTCCCAGGTGATAGTCCTCGAACCTGGTCAGCCGCAGGATCTCGCCGGGTATGTACTCGGCCAGCCGGAAAGGCCCGGTGCCGTTGGGTTCGAATGCCCATTTGCGGCCCGTTTCCACATTCTGCCGGTCCAGCACGAAGCTCACTGGGTAGGTCATTTTGGAGAGGAAATAGGCTTTGGGGGCGTCGATGGTGATGGTCAACGTCTGGTCGTTGATCACCCGGACGCCGGAGATCTCGGTGGCCGCGCCGTCCAGTCTCTGCCGCACGCCCACGATGTCACCGAGGAAAACGCTGGCGTTGAACGACTCGGTGGCCGGATCGGACGCCCGCTCCAAGGACCATTTGATATCGCCGGCCGTCACCGCTTTTCCGTTATGAAACTTGAGATTGGGCCGGAGGCGGAAGGTGGTGGTGGTCCCGTCGGGGCTGACATCCCAGCTCTCCGCCAGGTCGCCCACGATGGCCAGGTTGCGGTCGATGGTCATCAGACCGCCGTAGACCTCCACGGCGTACACGGCGGAGTTGACATCGGTGGTGAGGTGAGGGTCCAGGGTGGGCGGATCCGCGCCCAGGCGTAAGAAGACGCCTCCCTCCACGATCTTCGCGCTGCTGGATCGGCTTTGCTGCGTGGGGGTGGCTTGCGGGACCGGCGTGGGAGTTGCAGACGATTGGCCCGATGGTGCGGCCTGAGGCACCGCCGTGGGGTTGGCCCCGCCCACCAAAGCGGTTGGGGGGACCGTGGGGGAGTCCGACGAACACGCGATCGCCACCAGGAGAATCAACGATAGAAGTGTGAATAGCGGTTTCATCTTAGTCCTCGTTAGACGGGCCCGTCATCGGGGCCGCCTCGCCCTGCATGCAGTCTCGAATCACCCTGGGTGGTCCGGCAACCCAGCCTCTGTGTCCCACTGTAATAAGGCCCCCAGTTAGTGTCAACGCCGTCTGCCTATCCGCGGTCCCTGGTATCCGGTCCAGCCGGGGTCTGGGCTTTCAAGTTGGACGCCCCAGTGATTGGCTATACTGGTCAATCATACGATACG
>JACZXN010000412.1 GCA_022571575.1 Chloroflexota bacterium
CTGGAACACTGGGCTGGAGTCGATTGTCGAGATTCACCGCCGCCGTGATCCGCGCTGGGTATCCCTTATCCGTTTTCCGATATCGTGATTTCTCTCTCGTCTGGGGTTCCAGCACGCTGGTCACCATGGGCACGCAGATGGAAGCGGTCGTGCTGGGCTGGTTCATCCTGACATTGACCGACTCCCCGTTCCTGGTGGGAGCGATCTCGGCGGCCCGGATGTCTCTGAATATCATGGCCCTTTTCGCCGGCGCGGTGGCCGACCGGGTCCCCCGCCACAAGATATTGGCCACCGTGGAATTCACCATGGCCGCCCTGGCCGTGGTGATGCTTTCGTTGATCCTAGGCGGTGTGCTGGAAACCTGGCATATCTTCTTGGTCGCGGTGATCGCCGGGATGGTGCGGGTCTTCCAGATGCCCTCCGCCCAATCCCTTGTCGCCGACACCCTGCCCCAAGACCGCATCGCCAGCGGCGCCGCCTTCAACACCCTGGGAAGAAACATCGCCATGCTGATCGGGCCCTTGGTGGGAGGGATCCTGTTCAAGGAATTTGGGCCCAAGGGGGCTTTCACCGCCATCGCGGCCCTGTATTTCTTCAGCGGCTGGGTCGCCCTGTACATCCGGTCATCCGGCCTGGTCAACCGGCGGGAACCGGAATCCGTGATCCGCACCGTGATCGGGGGGTTGAGGTACGTCAAAGGACAGCAGGTGCTCTGGGCCACTCTGGTGCTGGCCCTGATCATCGAGTCATCCGGGTGGACCTTTCATACGACCCTGATGCCCATATTTGCCCGGAACGTATTGGACGCCGATTCCACCGGGCTGGGGTTGTTGCTGTTCGCCTTCGGTTTCGGAGCGGTTGCCGCGTCCCTGGGCTGGGCCATGGCCGGGAATCTACGGCACGTCGGGAAATTGATGATTGGGTCGGTGATAATCTGGCATGCCAGCATTTTGGTTTTTTCCACCTCCCAGTCCTTTTACCTGTCCATGGCGATCCTAACCGTAACCGGAGCGGGCTTCGCCTCAACTCAAGTTTTCATCCTTTCGGCGTTGCTGGGCACCGCCCAACCCGAATATCGGGGCCGGGTCATGAGCCTGCGTTCCCTGGCGATCTATGCCTTCGCTCTGGGCAGCATGTCCTCGGGAGCCATGGCCGGTCTTTGGAGCGCACCCCTGGCGGCGAACATCGTCGGGACGATGGGGATCGTCCTGGTGCTTATTTTGGCCGTACTGGCTCCCAAGCTGCGGAATCTTTAGAGACCCGGTATCAGTCCTCGACCTCCATGATCATCTCGATCTCGATGCATGCGCTGTTGGGAAGCGACGCCATGCCCACGGCGGACCTGGCATGGGCTCCGGCGTCGCCATACAACTGGCTGAGAAGGTCGGTTGCTCCGTTGGCAACCAGGGGTTGCTGGCCGAAATCCGGGGTGCAGTTGACCATGCACAGCAGCTTGGCCACCTGTTTCACTTTGTCCAAATCGCCGATGACGGCTTTCACGTCGGCCAAACAGGCGAGACAGGCCTGCTTTGCTGCTTCATAGCCCTGCTCCACCGTGATCTCCGCGCCCAGTTTCCCCCTATATTCCTGCCCAGCGGTGTGCCCCCCGACGAACAGGATGTTGCCAACTCTGACCGCCCCGGCGCGGCCCGGCGGCGGCGACCCGGCGGCCGGCAATTCCAGTCCCATGGCCTTCAGCTTGTTCTCCACTTCCATGCTATTACTCCTCGATTTGTGAAATTTTTGATCGGCGCCAACCGGCGAGATGACGGTCTCATCAGCCCATTCGCCCAGGTCCGGCCGGGCTTCAACTGGGCCGCCTCTGCTTGGGTGACACTGGGCGGGTCCCGGCGGCAGCCCCGCTCTTCTCTTGGTTCATCCCGTTGCCACCGCCGCCTCCGGGTGTTCCTGACCGGAGATTTTAGCATAGGGCGGTGGCGGGTTTTCCTTGAGCCCCGCCTTGCGGGCGGTTATAGTCTCTATTGCATGGCCGACTTCAGCAGATACACCGTTTCCATCGACTATGACCGTCGCCTGTACAAGCAGGACATCGCCGGGTCGGTGGCCCACGCCAAGATGCTGGCCAAGCAGGACATCATCTCCCAGGATGACGCCACCGCGATAACCAAGGGACTTAGGGCCATCGAGAAGGAGATTGAGGACGAGTCCTTCCCGTGGGACCCGGCCCTGGAAGACCTGCACATGAACATCGAGAGCCGCCTGCACCAGCTCATCGGCGCGGCGGCGGGGCGGCTGCACACGGCCCGTTCCCGGAACGACCAGGTGGCCTTGGACCTGCGGCTCTACACCAAAGAGACCATCATTCGATTGGTGGGAGGACTGCGGGGCGTGCAGCGGGCGCTGGTGGATCTGGGCAACCGCCACCGGGGCGTGGTGATGCCCGGTTACACCCACCTGCAGCGGGCCCAGCCGG
>JACZXN010000413.1 GCA_022571575.1 Chloroflexota bacterium
TCCATCAGGCTCGCGGCGTTCATGGTCGCCACCCGTGAGGCGTGGACTCCCACGGCCATGTCGGCCAGCATGAACTGGATGGCCTGGTGTTGGGCGATGGGCTTGCCGAAGGTCTCCCGCAGTTGGGCGAAACGCACCGAGGCCTCCAGGGCCGACTGGCCGATGCCCACGCTCTGGGCGGCGATGATGATGCGGCTCTGGGTCAATATCTCCATGGCGTGGTTGAAGCCGCGGCCCCGCTCGCCCAGCAGGTTATCGGAGCTGACCGGCGTGTCCTGGAAGACGATCTCGTCGGTGGTGGAGCTCCGCATGCCCAACTTGCCGTGCATGGGGTTGATGGTCAGTCCCGGCGAGTCTTTCTGCACCAGGAATGCGCTGATGCCCTTATACCCCTTGGAGCGGTCCTCGGTGGCGAAGACCACGATGGTCGATGCCACGGAGGCGTTGGTGATGAACATCTTGCTTCCATTGAGGAAGAACGTCCCGTCCCGCTCGGTGGCCGTGGTCTGGAGCGCGGCCGCGTCGGAACCGCCGCTGGGCTCGGTGAGGGCGAATGCGCCCACCGCCTCCCCCGACGCCAGGGGAGTGAGCAGCCGTTCCTTCTGGTCGTCGGTGCCGAAGCGGGCGATGCAGGCGGCTCCCAGGGCCAGGTGGGCCAGCCAACTCACGCTGGTGGAGGCGTCGCCCCGGGCCACTTCCTCGGCGGCGATGGCCACCTGACGGTAGCCGGCCGGGCCGCTGCCCCCGTATTTGGTGTCGATGCCCAGCCCGGTGAGCCCCAGGTCGGCCAGGCCGCGCCAGTTCTCCCATTGGAACTCGGCCTTCTCATCCGCCTCCTTCGCCTTGGGGGCGATCTCGCGGTCGACGAAGTCCCTGACCGTGGTCTGGAGCATCTGCTCCTCTTCAGTCAGTATCAGATCAGGCATCACATTTCTCCATTTTTACCCTATTATGTCCACTTGGCCCGGTTATACCTTCTTAGCGCCGTAGTATGTGAGTCCACCGGACGGTACGAACCCTGGCTGAGCCAGTTAGAAAGTGAAGGAACCTTCCTGCTCGCCGAAGACGCCTCGGAAGACCTGGCTTATCTCACCCAGGGTGCAATGGTTCTCCACGCATTCCAGGATCGCCGGAACGGTGTTCTCTTCGGTCTGGGCCACCTGCTTCAGCCGCTCCAGTCCGGTCTTTACCCGGCCGCCGTCCCGCTCCCGGCGCAGCCGCTCCAACCGCTCAACCTGGGTCCGGGCGGCCTCTTCGTCCACCCGCAACAGCCCCTCGATGGGAGGCTCCTCGGTGGTGAACCGGTTCACGCCCACGACTATCCGGTCGCCCGACTCAACTTCCAGCCGGTGCTGGTAGGCGGCGTCCCCGATCTCCCTGACCTGAAAACCCTGCTCGATGGCCCCCACCGAGCCGCCCATATCGTCGATGCGCTTGATGTATTCCAGGGCCTTGGCTTCCAACTCATTGGTCAGGTTCTCAATGTAATATGACCCTCCCAGCGGGTCGACCACATCGGAGACCCCGCTCTCGAAGGCCAGTATCTGCTGGGTCCTGAGGGAGAGTTGCACCGATTCCTCGGAGGGCAAGGCCAACGCCTCGTCCCGGGAGTTTACGTGCAATGACTGGGACCCGCCCAAGATGGCCGACAGCGCCTGGATGGTGCAGCGGATCAGGTTGTTGTCGGGTTGCTGGGCGGTGAGGCTCACGCCGGCGGTCTGGGTGTGGAACCGCAGCATCATGGAGCGCGGGTCCTTGGCGCCGAACCGTTCCTTCATGATCCGGGCCCACATCCGGCGGGCCGCCCGGAACTTGGCCACCTCTTCAAACAGGTTGTTCTGGGCCACGAAGAAGAAGGACAACCGGGGGCCGAAGTCGTCCACCTTCAGGCCGGCGTCCAGGGCGGCCTGAACGTAGGCGATGGCGTTGGCGAAGGTGAAGGCCAGTTCCTGCACCGCCGTGGCCCCGGCCTCCCGCATGTGGTAGCCGGAGATGCTGATGGTGTTCCACTTGGGCACGTTCTCGGCGCAGTACTTGAAGACGTCAACCACCAAACGCATGGAGGGCCGGGGCGGGTAGGCGTAGGTGCCCCGGGCGATGTATTCCTTGAGGATGTCGTTCTGCACGGTGCCGCTGATCTGTTCCTGGGAGACGCCCTGCTTCCTGGCCGCCGCGATGTAGAAACACAGCAGCACCGATGCGGTGGAGTTGATGGTCATGGAGGTGCTGACTTTGTCCAGTGGGATGCCGTCGAAAAGGGTCTCCATGTCCTCCAGGCTGCAGATGGGCACACCCACCTTGCCCACCTCGCCCTTGGCCAGGTGGTGGTCCGAGTCGTAGCCGATCTGGGTGGGAAGGTCGAAGGCGATGGACAGGCCGGTCTGGCCCTGGTCCAGGAGGTAGCGGAACCGTTCGTTGGTCTCGGCGGCGCTG
>JACZXN010000414.1 GCA_022571575.1 Chloroflexota bacterium
TCCACCCTGGACGCGATCCTGAGGAACGCTCCCCCGGCGGCGGACTTGGTGTTGTGCACCACCGGGACCCCCCGGTTGGCGGCCACCACCGTGTGTTCGTCGGCGGGCACCAGGCCCAGGACCTCCACGGCCAGCAGGCTTTCCACGTCCTTCTGGTCCATCATGTCTCCGCGCCTGACCATGTCCATGGAGATGCGGTTGATGATGAGCCGCGGCCGGTGCAGTCCCGACGACTCCAGCAGACCGATGACCCGGTCCGCGTCCCGGATGGCCGCGACCTCCGGCGTGGTCACGATTATCGCCTCCGTGGCGGCGGCGATGGCGTTCTTGAAGCCCTGCTCGATGCCCGCCGGACAATCGATGAGAACATAGTCGAACTCTTTCTCGAGTTCGGCGCACAAATCCCGGAGTTGTTCCGGCTCGACGCTATTCTTGTCCCGGGTCTGCGCCGCGGGAATCAGGTATAGCTCGTAATCGTGCTTGTCCTTGATCATGGCCTGGCTCAGCTTGCATGTGCCTTCAATGACGTTCACCAGGTCGTAGACGATGCGGTTCTCCAGACCCATGATCACGTCCAGATTGCGCAGGCCGATGTCGGTGTCGACCACCACCACCCGGTGGCCTCGCATAGCCAGGCCGGTGCCGATGTTGGCGGTGGCGGTGGTCTTACCCACGCCGCCCTTGCCCGACGTTATTACGATGGTCCTACCCGTCATAGGGGACTCCTTTATTGTATCTCGCGAACCGGCCCGCGAAGGCTGCCACGTGGATGGAACGGCTCCGCACGTAGGCGATCTTTGGTCCGGCGGGAGATGATTTGGACTTGCGGCGCGCCGAGGTCGGCGCGATGCCCTGATACCTGGCGATCTGGATGCGGACCGAGGGGAGTTCCAGGGCGATGATCACCGCTTTGGTGTCGCCGGAGGCGCCCGCGTGGGCCCATCCCTTGAGGGAGCCCAACACCACTATGTCTCCGTCGGCCCGGATCTCCGCTCCGGGGTTCACGTCCGCCAACACCACCACATCTCCAGGGTGCTGAACGGATTCTCCTGAGCGAAAGGTGGACTTGATGAAGAGGGCCTCGGTGCGGTTCCTGTTACGGGCGCCGTTCTTGTTCCGGCGAGTTTTGAGTTCCTCGATCGCCGATTCAACGGAGGGTTGCGAGTCTACAGAGCGTTCCGGCGGCTCAGTTAGCACGACCTCGTTGTGTGCCGCCAACCGGGGGTTCCCGGTGGGTTTCTCCCCCGGCGCCGATTTGGCTTCCATCTTTGCTTCCATCTTTGCTTCTATGTGGAAGTCGCCGCTGTCTAGAGACTCTGGCGAGCACCAGAAGCGGGTCACCTTGAGGCCCGAATTGGTCTCGATGATCGACTTAAATTGGGCCAATTCATCCCGCGCCAGGATCCGTTGGCCGACGTTCACCGTGATGTCGCCCTTGGACCACAGGCCATTCTTCGTGGCCAGATACTCACGCAGCTCCGCCGCCACAAGGTCAAAGGGGGCTTCTTGGTCAATTACAAAGGCCACGTCCGTGCCCCTGGCGATGACCTGCACCTTGCCGGTCTTCAACATGGGGTCCCCGTGGCAACCCAAGTGGCAAATCGATGATTTCCAGATGACATTCCGCCCACGTCCACTCCCACCTTATGTCACCAAGATTATTTCAGCCGGAGACACCCCGGCACAACAATTTATTGGTCAGATTTTAAACAAAATTTGAGATAATGTCGAAGATAGAGCCTACAGCAAGAACAAAGACTTGGTTTCAGGCGAAAAAAACGCCCCATCGTCCCGCCTTTATGGGAAGAGATGAGGCGCAAAACCAGGTCAAAGTCTGGTGCCGAAGGCCGGAACCCGCTTGCAGCGGCTAGTCGCGGGTGCCGAAGAGGGCCACCGAGCAGGTGAAGGAGCCGGGACGGCCTCCCAGGTTGTGGGTCAGCCCCAGGGTGGGGTCTTTCAACTGGCGTTGACCCGCCTTGCCCTGGAGCTGTTTATAGACCTCGTAGATCATGCGGATGCCGCTGGCCCCGATGGGGTGGCCGAAGCACTTCAGCCCGCCGTCGGTATTCACCGGCAGTTCGCCTTCAAGACTGAAGGTCCCCGCCGCCACATCCTCGCTGCCGCGGCCCCTGGGGCTGAACCCCAGGTCTTCGTAGATGATCAGTTCGGTGATGGTGAAGCAGTCGTGGACCATGGCCAGGTCGATCTCTTTGCGCGGGTCGGAGATTCCCGCCTCCTGGTAGGCGGCCTGGCTGGCCCGCACCGACTCGGGGAAGTGGGTGAAGTCCCAGTCGTTGCGGAGGACGCCGAAGGCGCCCACCGCAAGGCCGATTCCCTTGACCAGGATGTAATCGTCCCTGAAGGTTTTCGCGATCTCCGGCGTGGTGATGATGGCCGCCGCCGCGCCGTCGGAGACGC
>JACZXN010000415.1 GCA_022571575.1 Chloroflexota bacterium
CCATGGCACTGGACGCCGGGGCCCAGGGCGTATTGGCGCCCTACTGCGAGACCGTGGACCAGGTGAGAGAGGTGGTGGCGGCGGCCAAGTGGCGTCCCCTGAAGGGCGAGGCCGCCGACCGGCTGATTAGATCGGGGGAACACGTCAGCGACGCCACCAGGGCCTACCTGGAGGAGCGCAACAAGAACAGCATCGCCATCATCGGCATCGAGAGCGTGGCCGCCGTCGAAAATCTGGAGAAGATGCTGGAGGTGCCGGGCATCGACGGCATCTTCGTCGGCCCCAACGACATGAGCATCTCCCTGGGCATCCCCGACCAGTACGACCAGAAGATCTACCAGGATATGGTCAAGAAGGTCATCGACACGGCCGAGGCCCACGGCGTCGCCACTCAGGTGCACCAGCAGACGCCGGACCTGTCCACCTACTGGATCTCCCAGGGCGCCCGGTTCATCCTCCACGGCACCGACCGCCGCGCGCTGACCGAGGGGTTCAAGTCGGACTTCGGCAAACTAAGAGACTTCGCCAAGGATAATTAGTTTATTGAGTGATGGTTGATGCGTGTAGAGGCGGGTTTCAAACCCGCGCCTACGTAACGTGATGGTCTTCCCGGTTTTCCCAGGTTTCGTGGCAGGCTATCTGCGCGTGCAGCCGTAGGAGCGGGTTTCAAACCCGCCCTGCCTGTCTGGGGACCGTTTCGTGAATGGGGCAATGCCCGGTAAAATCACGCCAGGCTTACGCCGGGTGCTCCCCGATGAACTCCAGCACCAGCCCGTTCCAGATCTCCGGCTGCTCCCAGAAGGCGGCGTGGCCGGCTTCGGGGATGGTCTCGAACCGGCAATCCGGGATCTGCTCGGCCACCAACCGCATCATGGCCGGCGGCGAGAGCAGGTCCGCCTCGCCCGCCAGCATCAGCACCGGGGTTTCCATGGTGGCCAACCGGGCGTAGGTCATGGGGCTGCGGGGCGACTGGGCCGCCTCGGGACTGATCTGGTGGCGGCTGGATTCCTCGATCTCCAGCCAACGGGCCGTGCCCTCCGGGTTGACGGCCCGGTACCCCGGCCCCACCTCCCGCAGGGTGATGGGCAGGTCCTGGATCTCCGGTGGCCGCAGCCGGTGCTGGACCTCCAGGTAGGACGGGTCCTGGACCCCGGTGAAGCTGCTGGAGACCACCAGGCTGATCACCCGCTCCGGGTATTCCAGGGTGTAGTCCAGGCCCACTATCCCCCCGGCCGCAGTGGCGACCAGGTGGAACCGGCCCAGCCCCAGATGGACCGCCAGGGCCTCCAGGTCGTCGCTGGCCGAACCGGGCTCACTGGCAACGCCAGGCGGGTCCGTGTTCTCCGAACGGCCCCAGTTCCGCCGGTCGTAGGCGATGCACCGGTAGCCCGCCCCGGTGAACACCTCCTCCTGGTGCACCCAACTATCGGTGGTGCCCGAGGCGGCGTGGAGGAACACCACCGGCGTTCCATACCTGCCGAATTCCTTGAACCACAGCCGCCCGCCTGGGATATCTGCGTAGGGCATCTCGCACCGTAACCTGGTAAAGAATCGGTCAACGTCAATCTACCAGATTCCGTGAACTACCAAACAATATTCAGGGCGACAGCCAAGATCAACCCCACGGCCTACGTCATGGAGGCCATGCGGGCCATGGTCCTCGATGGCTGGGACTGGGGCACCATCTTCACGGGAGTCTGGGTCGCCGGAGTGATTTTGGCGGTGCTACCGGTGGCTACGACGTGCATGTATCGGCGGCAAAGACTCAGGACGTAATATAAAGAAGGAAGTGTCGCGCCGGATAAGAGATGGAGCGGAATATGGACCACCTTCGTACGATTGTCTGGGTAGTAGCCGGTCTAGCGGTTTTCATACTGGCCTGCGGGCAGGACGTAATGCCCACGGCCGTGCCCAATGCAGACCCCACCGAAAGACCCACAGTGGGGCCAACCGTTGCGCCTCAGGCTGGGTCCATCTACGAACTCGACAGCACCTGGGGGAATGACCCCGCCTCAGGGATCAGCTTCATGTCTCCGAATGGAATCGCCATCGATTCCTCTGGCAACGTATACGTCACCGAGTTCCGCGGCAACCGGGTGCAGAAATTCACTTCCGATGGAGCGCTGTTGACTGCCTGGGGCTCTCCAGGAATAGAGAACGGGCAATTCCAAAACCCGACGGGTATCGCCATCGATGGGGAAGGAAACGTTTACGTCTCCGAGAGCGGCAACCACCGAGTCCAAAAGTTCACCTCGGAAGGCGAGTGGCTGGCGTCATGGGGCTCGCGGGGGTCCGGCGATGGGGAGTTCTTGTCGGCGATGGTCATCGCCGCGGACGCCGATGGCAGGCTCTACGTGAGCGATTGGGGCAACGGCCGCATCCAGGTGTTCGATTCCGGCGG
>JACZXN010000416.1 GCA_022571575.1 Chloroflexota bacterium
TTACGAAAGGGGGAATCACTGGAAAAGCTGATTGCTGGTCACCGTCGCGGGGTGGAGCAGTGGCAGCTCGTCGGGCTCATAACCCGAAGGTCGTTGGTTCGAGTCCAACCCCCGCTACCAAATCCGCAACGAAAAAGGCCCCCGGATCAATCCGGGGGCCTTCTTTATTGCCGCCCGCGCCGGCGCAAAGAGTATACTTGGATGTCCAATTGAAAGTGACTGGTTAACGAGGAGAAAAATCGGGATGATAGATATGAACGGCGAGATGAAGGAGTTGGTGGACCGGGCTCACGCTGACGGCCTCGCCTGCACCTTGGGAACGGCGGACAAGCACGGACAGCCGCAGCTTAGCCTCAAAGGCAGCGTGATGGTCTTCGACTCCGAGACTCTGGCCTACTGGGAGCGGGCGAAACGGTCGGCGCTGGAGAACGTGGCCGAAAACCCCAAGGTGGTGATCCTCTACAACAACCCGGCGAACCGCATCCGGTGGCGCTTCTACGGCACCGCGGTGGTCCACGAGTCGGGCCCCATCCGGGAAGAGGTCATGTCGCGCACCGTCCAGGCCGAACTGGACCGGGACCCGGAGCGCCTGGGCGTTGCCGTGTTGGTCAAGGTGGACAAGATATCCGAACTGTCAGGGAACGTCCTGCAGGAGCGTTAGAGCCTGACTGCCGACCGCTCCACTCCGCCACATGGCAAAGCATGAGTAAATCGATAGTTGATTCGAAAACCCAGCCAGAAGGAGATTGAAATGGACGAAATCATTGCACTGGAGAACCGGCGCATCGAAGCCATGATCAAAGGCGATGTCCAGGCGCTGGAGGAGATTCTGGCCGACGATCTGATTTACACCCACACGACAGCCAGGCTCGATACTAAAACCTCGTTCATAGACGCCATTTCATCAGGCAAGTCCAATTACCGGTCCATCGAGCGGGAAGACGTGAAAGTCCGTCAATTCGGGGACACCGCAGTGGTCACCGGCCACGCCAAGTTCCACGTCGGCGACAACAAATTCGAGGCCAGGTACCTCGATGTCTACGCCAAGCGGAACGGCGCCTGGCAGATGGTGGCGTGGCAGTCGACCAGGCTTCCTGACTAGCCGGCTAGGCCGGGCCTTCTTGCCGTAGCTGCCAGCTTTCAGCGGTCAGCCGTTGGGGCCTGAGATGGTGGAATCGGGCGGCGGGTATAATCGCGGTTGCAGCCGCCGGGTTCCGGCCGGAGAGCCCTGGGATGGAGACTAGACCATGAAACGTAGCGCCGAGCGGATGCTGACCACCCATACCGGGAGTCTGGCGAGACCACTGGAATTGATCCAGGCCATGCAGTTGAAGGAGCGGGGCCAGGATTACGACGCGGAGGCCTATGCCGGTCTGGTCCGCGAGGCTGTGGCCGACGTGGTAAACCGGCAGGTCGACGCCGGGGTGGATGTCATCTGCGACGGCGAGCAGGGGAAGCCCAGTTTCCTGACCTACGTGAGAGAGCGCCTTTCCGGCTTCGAGACCAGGGAGACGGGCCTGGGGGAAGACCCGTGGAAAGGCTCCAGGGAAGTCCTGGCCTTTCCCGAGTTCTACGAGTGGAACGCCAGGACCCGCGCCGGGATCGTCGCGCCGCGCACCGCCGCCGTCTGCAACGGGCCCATCGCCTACGTCGGACACCAGGCGCTCCAGACCGACATCGAGAACTTGAAGGCCGCGCTTCAGGGCAAGAGCCCCGAGGAGGTGTTCATGCCGGCCATCTCACCTTCGGACGTGGAGGGACGCCAGCAGAACGAGTACTACTCCAGCGAGGAGGAGTATCTCTACGCCATCGCCGACGCCATGAGCGAGGAGTACCGGGCCATCGTCGATGCCGGTTTCTTGCTCCAGATCGACGACCCCCGGCTGGTGACCTACTACGTGGCCAACCCCCAGGCCAGCGTCGAGGATTGCCGCCGGTGGGCCGAGGTGCGAGTCGAGGCCATCAACCACGCCCTGAAGGGGATCCCGGAGGAAAGTATCCGGTTCCACACCTGCTACGGCATCAACATCGGGCCCAGGGTCCATGAGATGGCCCTGAAAAACATCGTGGACATCATGCTTCGGGTCAACGCCGGGGCCTACTCGTTCGAGGCTGCCAACCCGGCCCACGAGCACGAGTGGAAGGTCTGGGAGACCGCCGGTCTTCCCGATGGCAAGGTCTTGATCCCGGGGGTGATCTCCCATTCCACCAACGTCGTCGAGCACCCGGAGTTGGTGGCCCAGCGGTTGGTGCGCTACGCCAACATCGTCGGCCGGGAGAACGTGATCGGCGGCAGCGACTGCGGGTTCTCATCCTTCGCCAGCGCCGAACCCGAGATTCACCCCACCGTGGTCTGGGCCAAATTCGAGTCCATGG
>JACZXN010000417.1 GCA_022571575.1 Chloroflexota bacterium
AAGGCCCCGGCTACGGCAATTTCCCCAAGAGCCACCCACTGCACAACGGCTACGACCTGAAACCCAAGTATGGAGAGTACGACCTATTCCTGGTGGTGGGCAACCGCGCCCCCTGGTACCCGGGCAGCGCCCGCCCCGCCAACGGCGTCGTGGTGATCATCGACGAGAACCCCATCAAGGAGTTCATGGCCTACCAGGACCTGGGCGCTGACCACTACCTGGAGGGCGACCTGCCGCTCACGCTGGAACTATTGGCCGAGGCGGTCAAGGCAAAGGGAGGAAAGTCCAAGGGCTACGCTGGGAACGGGGATGTGTGGGAGAAGTACCAGGCCCTGAGCGACGGGGCCGCCAACGCCAGTCCCATCGACCCCGGCGCCCTCTGCAACGCCTTGAACGAGGCCATGCCCTCCAACACCATCTACGTCGACGAGACCATCGTCCACCGGCCCCAGATACTGCGGCGGATCAATTGGGACAACCCTCAGAGTTACCTGCGCCCCATCGGCGGACTGGGCCAGGGGCTGGGCACGGCCTTGGGCGCGAAACTGGCCGCCCCAGACCGGCCGGTGGTGGCGCTCATGGGCGACGGCGCGCTGCTCTACAACCCCATCACCCAGGCCCTGGGCGTGGCCAGGGAAAGCAGCCTGCCCATCATGATCGTGGTCTTCAACAACACCAGCTACGCGGCCATGAAACGGCTGCACCTGTCCTTCTACCCAGACGGCGACGCGGCCAAGTCCGGCATCTTCCACGGCGTTGACATCCCCGGCCCCGACTACCAGGAATTGGTGACCCCCTTCGGGGGCCACGGGGAGCGGGTGGAAGACCCCAAACGGCTCAAGGGCGCCATCGCCGACGGCCTGGCCGCGGTTGCCGAGGGCCGGGTGGCCATCTTGGACGTCGCCCTGTCCGGCTAGGCGGGATCGTAGGGGATACGTATCTCCACTGTCGTTCCCTGGCCGGGGGCGCTCTGGACCTCCACGGAACCACCGGTCAAACGGGCCCGTTCCCGCATGCTGGCGAGACCGAAGCTGCCGCCGCTGGGCGAGATGCCTTGCACCGCGCCTTGGTCGAACCCTATCCCGTCGTCGGCCACGGTGATTAGAAGACACACCGGGCCGAAATAAAGGGAGACCACGGCTGTCTTCGCCCTGGAATGATTGATGACGTTGCTCACGGCCTCCTGCACCACTCTCAGCGCGGCGGACTGATTCCGGCCGGCCATGGGGGTCTCGTGCGCGCCCGACACCTTGAATTCAGATTCTATGCCGCTCTGCTCCAGCCTCTCCGCTCCTTTCTTGATCGCGTCTACGAGACTCGTTGATTCCAGGGCTTTAGGCTGCAGGTCCCATATCGACCGGCGGATATCTTCCACGCACGCGACGGCCAGGAGTTTGGCCGATTCCAGGTCAGCCCGGGTGGCCTCCGGGTCGCTTATGACGTTGTGGCCGGCCAATTCCAACCGCATCACCATCACCGAAAGCGACTGGGCGAGGGTGTCGTGGATCTCACGGGACAACCGGTTGCGCTCCGCGGCAACCGCGCGCTCCCGTTCTTCGTATTCAGCCCGTTTTTGATCGGTTATATCGCGCACGATGTTGGTGAAATGTCGGCGTCCGCCGATCTCAAGTTCAGTGACCGCCAGATCGATGGGGAACGTTGAACCGTCCTCGCGCCGCCCTTCCAGCTCACGTCTCAGGCCCGTGAACCGGCGGTATCCAGCCCCAGGGGAACCGGGCTCTTGGCCCGGCGCGGCGGGTCCATGGTGGTCAGGCATCAACTCCCGTATGTCGCGGCCGACCACTTCCCTGGCGTGGTACCGGAATAGATGTTCAGCCGCCGGGTTGATCGATTCGATGATGCCTTGCTCGTCGATCAAGAGGATCCCGTCGGCGACGGTCTGCAGGATCGCTTGAGCCCAGGCGACGCCGCCTCGACCAGGCATCAGGACTTCAGCCGCCCGGAAGGCGGCCATAAGACCGCCGCTCGCAGGAACCGTTGGTTTTTGTTCATGGCTTAAGGCATCTTTGGCGCTGGGTCGGACCGCACCGTGGAGGATATACCCATGGTCAGGCCATGGTCCTGCCGTCAACCGGCTGTGCGGCCCTTCGGACACGCGCCTGAGTTTCTTCGGGGCTTCTTTAGGGTCTCCGCATCCGGTCCACGGCGTCGAACCAGTGGACATCCACCAGGTGGACGCACTGGTCCGGAGACTCGCCCGAGCCCTCCACATGGTCGATCACCAATTCGCCCTTCGCCGCGATGTAACCGGCCTTGAGCACGGCCAAACAACGGCCCAACAAGTCGTTGGTGTCGCCGCTCCCCATAATCATCCTCAGCGGCAGGTCGGGCGCTGACCCGCACTGGTCTGGGT
>JACZXN010000025.1 GCA_022571575.1 Chloroflexota bacterium
GATGCGACACCGGGAAGCAGATGCACCGCGACATAGGCTTGTGGGACGCCGAGTTGTTTGATTACGCCGCTGTCTACGGGGCCGATTTCTCGCTGGACAAAGCCGCCCGGTTGGAATACCACCAGACGAGCATGACCCACGCGATGATGTTCACCGGCGTCGATGTGGTGGACGGCGTGCCGCGCCGCTGGCGGGTGGAGAACAGTTGGGACGACAAGGTCGGGAACAAGGGATTCTTCCTGATGAACGATTCGTGGTTCGCCGAGTACATGTTCGAGATCGCGGCGCCCAAGGAATACCTGCCACCCGAACTTCAGAGCGCGTTGGACCTGGAGCCCATCGTTCTTCCGGCCTGGGACCCCATGGGGTCGTTGGCCGCCGGGCGGAATCTCCCGTGCGGCCCGGCCCGCTCGCCAGATACGCGGCCCCAAAGTTCGTAAGTCCCAAGGTTCGTAAGTCCCAAGTTTCGTAAATCTAGGAGGTCGATATGCCTAGAATCGTATTGGACTTGAACAAGGCTGAGGACCGGCAGAGGGTGAACGGAGAGTGGAGGGTGGCGATGGGCCTGGTGCCGGGAGAGCCCAACGAAGGCCTCGCCGCCCAGCTACTGGCCAGCCCCGCCCGTCTGGCCGATTATGACGACTCGGACTGGGAGGTCTGCGCCAACATTCGAGAGAGTATGTCGGTGGGCTTCACCTTCGCCTGGTACCGCATCAACGTGGAATTGCCCCAGCAGGTGAACGGCGTGGCGATCGAGGGCTCCCGGCTGTGGTTCGAGACCAACATCGACAACTACGGCGAGATATGGGTCAACGGCCAGATCGACCGCAGCACCGGCGTCATCGTCGGCATCAACGCCCCCCAGCGCATCGAGCTCAGCCCCAGCGCAGTGCCTGGGACCAAGTATGTGATCGCTTGCCTGGTGGCCAACGGCCCCCTGGCCGAGCCGCGCGGCGGCATCTTCATGCGCTTCGCGACACTGGCCTTCGAGACGTCCGATTAGCCGGCAAAGCCGGTCAACCCGACGAGCCAGGACTCCCAAAGAGCTAGGCCCAAGGAGGTAGGCCCAACATGGTTAAAAAGAAGGGCACGGCGCTATTGGTGGTGTTCACCGACGTCGACTCCGAGCATGACGCCGATTTCAACGCCTGGTATAACGAGGAGCATCTACCCGAGCGGCTGAGCGCTCCGGGATTCCTGGACGCCGCCCGGTACCAGGCGTTAAAGGGCGGCCCCCGCTACCTGGCCATCTACGAGCTGGAGTCGGCGGCGGCGCTCCAGTCTCCCGAATACCTGCGCCAGAGCCAGAACCCCACCGATTGGACCAAGCGCGTTTCCCCGACCGTCATCGGCCGCGGAACCGTGCGCAACGTTTACACCCAGATCTCCCCCGGGGAGAGCGACCCCGACACCATGGGACGCGGCATGGCCCCGGCGCTACAGATCGGCCGGATGGACGTGCCCGCCGAGCTTGAAGCCAAATACAACGATTATTACGACACCGTTCGGACTCCGGCCAATCTGACCGTGCCCGGTTGCATGTTCGTCCGCCGTTACCACGCCGTGGAAGGCGGTCCCAAATATCTGACGATGTATGAATTCGAGCACGAGAAAGTGCCCGAGACCCTGGCTTGGGAGGCGCATCGCAGCCGGGACACGATGCACCAGTACATCGGCGGCAGCTACGGCCACGCGCCCGGCTCCCCCGGGGTCTACCGCCGGATATTCCCGCCTCGGGCCTTTTAGACCGCGAGAATGGGATGAGAAAATGATTCATGATCCCGGCCGGCCTGAATCTGGTCACGAGGGCAAGGATATGATGGGCCGTCCGCACGGCTTGGACCGGACGGCCGGGGAGGTTGAGAGGAATGCGAACAGGCGCTGAGTATCGCCAGAGCCTGCGGGATGGGCGCGATGTTTGGGTGATGGGCGAAGGCCCGGTGGATGATGTCACCACCCATCCCGCGACGGCGGCCATGGTGGGGGAGTACGCCGCCTGGTACGACCGCCACTTCGAGCCCGGCTGGCAAGACATTCTCCTGACCGGGCCGGACGGCGATCGAAGGCCGCTGGCCTTTGAGGCGCCGAAGACGTCCGCCGATCTGCAACGCCTGGGAAACGCGCTGCGGGCCGTCCTTTTCCTCAGCGGCGGCAATATGACCCACACGCCGGGATACGGCGCATTGATCGCTCTCGGCCTGGTCAATCATCTGAAGGGCTTGGACAACTCGCCTGAGGAGGTCGAGGCGGCCGAGGCGTACCGGGAGTCTCTGGCCCGCAGCGGCCGCTTTCTCACCTTCGCCGGGGGCGGTGCGCTCATCGGGCCGCGGCTCAGTAGCGATCCCGATAAGCGGGTCGCGCTCCGCCTGGTCAGTGAGACGGATAAAGGCATCGTGGTGAGCGGCAAGGTGCAGATGCACACCGCCACGCCCTTCGCGGAGGACCTGCTGATAACCAGCAGGGACGAGTTGCCGCCCGGCAGCGGCCGGCGGCCGTGGGTCATCCTTCCGGTCAACGCCCCCGGCGTCCGGATCGTGGCGCGCCGCACCTCCGCCAGGCATGCCAACCCATTTCTCTCTCCGCTTAGCAGCCGGTTCGATGAACTGGACGCCATAGTATTGTTGAAAGATGTGTTCATTCCCAGGGAACGGGTGTTCACCGGGGAACTCATGTCCCGGACGAAGCGCCAATCCCTGGTGTCCTGGCTGCTTTGGCACCACAATATCGGGTGGTTGGCCAAAGCCGAGTTGTCCCTGGGCCTCGCCCTGGCGCTGAGCGAGGTCATGGGCCTGAAAGAGAACCCCGCCACCATCGAGCAGTTGGTCGACCTGGCCGTTGACGTTCAGACCAGCCGTACCTGCGTGACCGCGGCCGAGTTGGAACCGGAGATGACCGCAGGCGGCTATGCCCTGCCGGGACAGTTACACCTTGCCACCGCGGCCATCAACATCTTCAAAACCCGCCAGAGGGTGTCGGAAACACTGCGGGGCCTCCCGGGCTCATCCTTGGTGAACGCGCCCGCCGATACGGACTTTGCGGACCCCGTGATGGCGGCCGAACTGGAGGAGGCCTTTGGCGGCGGGGGTTACACCGCCCTGCAACGGGCCGCTCTCCTGCAGCTTACCTGGGACCAGGTCTCCTCCGCCTTGGACGGGCGCGAGGCGGTCTTCGAACTCCACGCCAGCGGTGGGTTGGCGGCGTGGCGTGCCCGTCTGCGGGCCTGGTTTGGGAGCTACGATGAGCTGGCCAACGGGGTGCAACACTTTCTTGGAGTGGAGCTGCCCGCCATGGACCTGGAGAGCATGCGGAACGTCCCCGATGAGCGGCCCCGGGTGGTCACGCCACCTTGAGCGAGGAGCCGCCAACGGCGCCCGGCATCTCGGATCAGCAAAGATTCAAAACCTGAATTGAGGGAGAGCACATGATTATTCGTCTATACAATGGTGAAGATGGCCAAGCCCACTTCGAGGACCTCAACGTGCCGGCCGGAGAGACGGAGACCATCGCCCTCCAGGCCGGCGCCGACATGACCTTCCGCAGTTTCCCGGATGGGAGCTTCAGCGATTGGCACAACGCTCCCCGGATCCAGTACGTTATCGTCCTTTCCGGCCAGATGGAGATCGGGATCGGAGACGGCACCAAACGGCTGTTGGACCCAGGCGACATCCTGCAGGTGGAAGACCTGACCGGACAGGGCCACACCACCCGCTCGGTGGGCAACCGCATCTCCGCCAGCGTTCCGTTGGACGTTGCGTGACGGCCAGGCCAATGGCGCCCGGTTAGGGTGACGGCCGGGCCATCATCACTGCCCGTTGGCCTCCACGCCGGCCAGGAACTTGAGCACCCGTTCCGAGTACTTGGCCGGCTCCTCGGAGTGGGGCCGGACCTCCGCCCATTGGCAGTTGGGCACCAGGCGGTGGACCATTTCGGCCACTCGCCTTGGGTGCACGTCGTTGTCGCCCGGCATGACCATCGCCGGGGTGTGGATGCCTTTCAGGGCTTTCTCGGTCATCCCCAAAGTCGGGAATGGTCCTTCGAAAAGGGCGTAGATGGTGTCCCGCATGACCTGGGCGAAGTCCGCGGTGTCCATATCCTCCAGGGTCTTTCGGTACTGGGGGTCGCTCTGGGCGATCTCGGGACTGAAAGGCGCGAAGCGGTCATCGGCGTCGAAGGCCGCCACCGCCGATGAGATGCCGTCATTCACGGCCAGCTCCAAGCTTTTGAACAGCTTTCCCGCAAGATAGGCGTCGCAGATAACCCCGCCCGCGATGTTGGAAGGGAATATGGCGCGGACCCGCTCGGGCCGGCGGGCGGCGCAGCCCAGGGAGATGGCGGCGCCGAATGATCCGCCGCCCAGGTAGGCCTGCTCGATCCCCAAAACGTCCATCAGCCCGAATACGTCCTCGCAGACCATATCCCAAGTCTGCACGACCAACGGGCTGCGCGACCGGCCGCCGAAACGACGGTCGTAAACCACCACCCGGTGTTCCTGGGACAGCGTGCCAATCACCGGCTGGTAGCCGCTGGCGGTCCCCTGGAGACCCCCAGGTGAAAGGATGATCGGAGGCCCGCTCCCAGCCTCTTCGTAATGGATCTCGGCGCCGTTCACTCTCGCGGTTGCCATGGTGCGGCCTCCCAGAATAACTGATCACGGTTTATGGCCATGGGCCCGGTTCACCGCGGCCGTCAGGCGTGCCCAGCAGTGGTTGCGACGCCCGGATGAAGGAAAACTGGACGGTTTCCTGGCGCTGGCTGCCCGGCTGGGCCGGCCGGCGCCAGGGGAGTTTACAGGCAGCTGCTAATCGCCGGCCACGTTGAGCGGCTCCTCCAAAGTCCTGGGAAACTTGCCGCCGAAGAGGCCCTTATCCTCCGGCCATTCCCACTGCGACTTGGGCAGTTCGTAGTAGACCTCGATCTCGTTGTCGTCGGGGTCCGACAGGTATACGCCCAAAGATATGCCATGGTCGCTGACGTGCCGGATCTTTACATCGTTCTCTTTGAGCCGCGGGTACAGCTCTTGCAGGTCTTCGAAACTCTCCATCTGCCAGGCCATGTGCGCCTGGCCAATCAGCGAGCTATCGGGGCCGGCGGCGTCCATGCCGATGGCCCGGATCGCCAGTTCGTGAGACTTCTCGGTGTTGGCGGACATGAATACCGTGCCGCTGGGACTTCGCTCCATGATGGTCAAGCCCATCACCCTGGTGTAGAAGTCCAAGGACCGGTCCATATCGCGCACGCGCATGACCACGTGCCCCAGGTGCATCGGTGTGTAAGACATTTTCTCTCCTCCTGCTTCAGTTATCCGATTCCAAGAAATCCCGGACGCGCTGCCTGAAGGGTTCTTTATCGTAGTTGTTGAACAACATGGTGGCGTTGCGCACCGCGTTGCCGCCGAACATCCGCTCGTATAATACCTGACGGCCGCTGAAGGCGCTGCAGGCAACGTCCCACGCCAGGTGGAACAGGCGGGCCCGGTCGCGGGCGTTGGTGGTGTCGGTGGACAGATACTGTTCGATTTCCCCGGCCAGAGGGGTATCGAAGTCGGCTTCGGCGGGGGCAGCCAATAGACTGCTGGTCCCCAAAAGCTGAATAATCTCAATCATCCTGGGGTAGGCCGTTCGGCCGAACAGGGTGCGGCCTGCCTGAAGGGGCGCCATCGCCGGGGACATGACGCCATACTGGTTGGGAGCGGCGTCCGCCTCGGCTGCCCGGAGACAAGCCCTCATCAAATCCTTCTGGGTGATTAGCTCAGCCACCTGCTCCTGCACGTGGGGAATAGTGCCCGAACCCAGGGTCTCCACGATCAGGTCCGCCAGCCCCAGGATAAACTCGGCCTTCACCACGCACCGGGTCAAGACTTGGTGTCCGGTGTGGGCATTTGACTGAGTGCCCGCGGCGTAGTTGTTACACAGCTCCACGTTCCCCAGTAAAAAGACCCGCTCCCAGGGCACATGTACGTTGTCGAAGAATACCGTGGCGTCCATCTCGTCGAACCGGGAGCCCAGCGGATGGTCGAAGTGGGACCGGCCGAGGTCGAGACTCTCCCGGCAAAGGAACTTCAGGCCGGGAGTGTCGCAGGGGATGGAGAACGAAAACGAGTGTTTGGAGGCATCTTCGCCCAAGCGGTGGCTGGCCACCGGGTATACCGCGATCTCGTCGGAGATCGGCCCCAGAGTCGCCAGCACCTTGCTGCCCCGCACCACGATCCCGGCGTCATTCTCGTCCACCACCGTCAACGCTACTTGATCACTGAGCACGGTGGCGGCGGCTGGCGAACGGCTGCGTTGCAGGTTCACCAGGGAATGGGTCAGCGTAAGGTCATTTTCGCGGATGAACTCATAGTAGTTGATCACGTTTTCCTTGAACTCGGGGCGGTCCTGGCCGAAATAGTCCGCCGCCCCGGACCATGCGGAAAAGATGACGTTCAGGAAGTCCGGCGAGCGGCCCATCATGCCGCAACTGGCCCAGGCCCAGCGCTCCATCATGCTGCGCCGCCGCACCAGGTCTTCGATGGTTTCGGGAATCAAGAAGGAGAGGCCCACCGGTTGGCCGGTGGTGGGGGAGGGGTAGGTCATCTCCTCCAACAGCGCCGGGTCGTTCTGCATGTCGTAAAGGGCCGCCACCGACTTGATGCCGTTGCGAAAGGCGGGGTGGGCGGTTACGTCCGTTACGCGCTCGCCATCGATCCACACTTCCCGGGGGCGCTCTTTAAGCCCAAGAATATATTCTTTTCCGGTTCGTGCTGGCATCTCGTTCTCTCCTTCAATAACGCTGATTGATATCGCCGTTGGCGATCAATACCGGTGGAGATCGCTTATTGGTGAGCGCTCTACGTAGACTAAACGGGCCTCGGCCCACCGCCTGAGATGGGCAGACGATAGCAACCGCCGCCAGCCCTGTCAATTTTCAAAGCCAGTAATCCGCATCTGTTACGCTTCGGTGTCACCATCGGCTATGCGACGGTTCCGACGGCCCACCCGATGGATTGCCACGGCCGGCGTTGGGTTGACCCTACGCTGGGTACAAGACCGACCCTCGCAGCCCAGTGTTGGATACCCGGAATAGATGGCCCCCATGGGTGGTTACGTAGAGTGTGTCCAGTCCGCGGCCACCGAAGGCGCAGTTGGTCGGCCAATCAACGGGCACCGGGTGGGTCTCCAATACCCGGCCCGAAGGGGAGAAAACGTAGACCATCGGTCCCGGCCCGGCCTGCCGCCAACCGCCGCAGGCGATGATGTTTCCCTCGGTGTCCAGGCACATGCCGTCCAGTCCCCGGTGCACCCCACGGAAGTCCTCTCCAAAGACATGCAACACCGTGAATTCCCCCAGGGTGTCGTCGTCCCGGAGGGGATAGGCGCGGAGGTCCCGGATCCCCTGGTAGTCGCTCTGGATCAGGTAGAGCGTGCGCTCGTCAGCGGACATGAGGAGCCCATTGGGCGCTGAAGTCCCGTGGGTCATGCGGTTCAGGGTCCAACCGCCTTCCGCTTGCGGGTCGGGGTCCAGCCGCAAAACCGAGCTATGGTCAAGTTCCCTCTCGTCATTGGGGATCCGGCCGTTGGGGTCGGTGAACCAGATGCGTCCCTTCCGGTCGATGGCCAGGTCGTTGGGAGTGTTATGGCGGTTTCCCTCCAGAAGGTGGGGGAGGGCGGCGCTGGTCCCGTCGGGATCAAAGCGCAGGATGCACCGCCCCCCGCCGGAGCACCCGTAGAGGCGGCCCTCGGCATCGAACATGAGGCCATTGGTCCCGTTGGTCCCCGACCGGTGCTCGGTGCACTGGCCGGTTTCTGGGTCGTACCGCATGATCCGGCTGTTGGGGATATCGGTGAACAGCATGGCCTGGCCGTCCCACGCTGGGCCCTCGGACGTTCCCCCGTAGGGTCCGGCGACCAGTTCAAATTCCCAACTCATGATTCCCTCCGTTGCTCAGTGGTGTTTCCGCCGGTGGGTGGTGGAAATATCTCACATTGGGGAGTTTTGGGGACCCAAGGCATTGATTCAAAGACGTTCTTTCCGGAGTCGGTCCCGGTTCGCGGCCCACCCCGACGCCCGGAATTATGCCACCCAACCGCCTGCCAGAACAACCGGCGGAAATTGCAGCCGGGGGATTCGCGGTGCCGGCCTACGAGTCGCGGAGGGATGTCCACCATCATGGATAACGTCATTCACGCGTAGGGGCATCCCGATACCATCGGGACCTTCGTCCGATCAGTAGGGGCGGGTCTGTGACCCGCCCTGGTCCATATCAGGCAACGTCATCGACGAAATGTTGGGCCGTCCTGGAACTCCCCATCTGGCGATATCCCCTTTCCAGCGGCGAAGGCCTGGCCAGAAATCTGGAAAGCAGGCGGGCAGGTAGATAGGAAGGAGGCCGGCTAGACCGGAACGGCAGCCCGCAGTTGGGGGGTGCGCTCCTCCCTCGAAAGGAGGGACGCGTACGAGCCCAGCAGGCGCTCGAATTCGTGGTGGTAAAACTCCGGTAACTCGGCCGAACCGCCCTCGTGGAATTCGCGGAACTGCCGGTCGGTGGTCAAACATTTCAGGATCCTGCGAAACTGGCCGATGCCCTCTTTAACGCGAAGGGTGCGCACGGTGTACAGCAATCGCAGGGTCTGGCTGCTGGTCGTGCCCAGCCGCCGCCACAGGAACCGGCGGTTGGAGTAATGCAGAAGCATGTCCAGCAGTCCTTCGTAGTAGGTGACCGGGTCGTAGTTCTTCAGGGTCGTGACCAGATACGGGAAGTAGTAGAAGGAGAACGGCATGGCCTCCAGGATTCGCCCCTGTTCCAGGTAATCGTCGTGCAAGGGCGTGCCGCCAAATGGCACTGGGATGTTAAGCACCGGCCAGGCGAACGGCGTCAGAGACATGAACTCCTTGGTCAACTCCACCGGCTCGTCGCCGGAATCGGTGTCAAGACCGAAGATGAAGTTGACCTGGATCCCCGAAACGTACGAGTGAAGCAGTTCCAGATGCTCGGCCACCGCCCGTACTTTCTCGGTCCCGGTCTTGCTTCCCACCCCGGCTTTGTTCGAGTAATCGGTCCAAGACTCCACGCCGGGCGCAACGAAGAAGCAGTTGGTGTCGCGCAGCCGCTCCAGGCGCGGCCCTTTAAGTATGGACAGCGAACTCTCCATGACATATGGATTCCGCCGGCCCTGAGGCACCCGTTCCAAGACCTCCATGGTCTTTTCGAACTGCACCGCGAAATTGGGGTCTTGAAAGGAGATTTTCACCCCTGGATAGGACGCGGACATGTACTTGAGGTCGGCCTCAAGTTGGTCCGGAGGCATCACCGAGTAGGGGTTGTCCCAGTCGGTGCAGAAATTGCAGGTGTAGGGGCAACCCAGGCTGGCCAGCAACGGGACCATGGTGGCGAAATAGGGCCTTGTGCCCCGCAGGAAGCTGGCGGTCCGCACATCGGGCATCCGCTCTTCCAGGCTGGGAAGTAACGTCAGGGGTTTTCCGCTGGAGATGATGGAATGGAGCTCGTAGTGGCCTCCCAGAATATCGGCCACCAGTTCCCGGTCGCACTGAGTGACCACCAGATCGAAGAACCGCAGGCAGTCTAGAGGGAAGGACTTGGCGTGGGGGCCTCCGATGACGGTGATCGTCCCCTCGCGCCGGTAGAGCTTGGCCAGGGCGTAGCTGAGGGCGCAGTCCTTGGTGTAGACCGACACGAACACCAGGTCCAGGTCGGCGGGCAGCTTGCGTTTTGGATCGCCCATCCCATAGAAGGTCGCATAGTAAACCTGGTGCCCCAATTGCCGGGCCCAAACGGCCACGGCCTGGGGCATGATGCTGGCATACTGCTTGGTCGTGAGGAAGCCCTCTACAGTCTGCCGCATGGTGGGCGAACACCCCCCGGCCAGCAGCTCTATGACGCCTATCTTCAAACCGGCTCCGGGCCGACGACTGTTTCCACTTGTGTTCCTACCTCAACCGTAGCTTGACCGGCTTTCCACCATGCCCAGCGCACCCCTTCAGGTGGATGGGCCCGGGGTACGTTCCGCTAAACAGAAACAAGCATACCGGCGCCGGACGGAACTGACAATGCTGGGGCGCCGCCGGGCGTTGCGATTTTGGCGCCGGGCCCGTGACCGATTGACTCGGTCCCGTCGAATCCAATATCGTCGTGTATGCAGCTCGTGCGCGGTAAAGATGAGCGGCATGGCCCAGCCCCGGACGGCGTGGCTCAAAATAAATTTCGAAAGGAACTGAACTATGAACGTAACCGAAGCAGTGGCCCGCATATTAAAGCTTGAGGGCACCGAGTGGATATCGTGTTTCCCTTCCAACTTGCTCATCGAAGCAGTCGCCAAGGAAGGCATCCGGACCATCATGTTCCGACATGAGCGGGGGGCCATCATGGCCGCCGACGGATACAGCCGCATGAATGACCGGGAGAAGTTTGGCGTGGTCATCACGCAGGGTGGACCCGGCTCGGAAAATTCCATGGGCGGTATCGCCCAGGCGTTCGGCGACAATATTCCCATCCTGTACCTGCCCGGCGGACCGGCGCTCGGCCAATACGCCGTCCGCCCCAATTTCTCGCCCGTGCGCACCTTTCAGACTGTCTCCAAATACGGCGAGGTCATAGTTCAAGCCGACCAAGTCGCCGATGTCATGCGGCGCGCGTTCCACAATCTCCGCAACGGACGGCCCGGCCCGGTGATCGTCGAGATACCCTCTGACGTGGGCAACCAAGAAGTCCCCGAAGAGGCGTTGAACTATCATCCGCCAAAGAGGTCTCCCCAATCGCCGGCCGCCGGAGACATCAAGGACGCCGTCAGACTGTTGCTCAACGCCAACAAGCCCGTGATCTGGTCGGGCATGGGCGTGCTGATGTCCAAAGCCACCGAAGAGCTCCGGGAACTGGCCGAGCTTACCGAGATACCGGTGTACAGCACGATGCCCGGCAAGTCGTCCTTCGACGACCGCCATCCGCTGGCCCTGGGCGCCGGAAGCAGCGCCACCTCGCTGCCGGCGCGGACCTGGCTTCAGGAATCGGACGTGCTATTCGCCGTCGGCTCCAGCATGACGCGGACCAGCTACGGCCAACCGATCCCCGGCGGGAAGGTCATCATTCACAACACGGAGA
>JACZXN010000418.1 GCA_022571575.1 Chloroflexota bacterium
CTACCTGACCATCCGCATCCTGCCCAAGGGCCTGCGGGAGCCGGTGGGGCTGGCCTACCTGTTGGCCCGCGCCGCCGACACCATCGCCGACCGCCGGCGCGCCGGGTTTCCTGGGGCACGGCTTCAGGGTTTGGTCACCCTTCGAACTCAGGTGTCGGGGCCGGCCAACCTGGAGGTCTTGCAAGATATTGTCTCCCAAATGATGGAGGGCGCATCGTCTCCCCAAGAGCAGGCCATGTTCGGTTCATTGGTCGACTCTTTCTCCCTGCTGGAGTCCCTCGATGCAGCGGACCGGGAGCAGGTGAGATGGGTGGTAACCACGCTGACCCAGGGCATGGAGATGGACCTGACTACTTTTCCCGCCGAGGACTCGGATGGTTTGGCGGCATTGGCCACCGGCGCCGACCTGGACCGTTACATCTATCTGGTGGCCGGTTGCGTCGGCGAGTTCTGGACCAGGGTGACGGCCGCCCATGAACCCAGTCTGAAGCGTTGGGACGTGGCGCGGATGTCGGAAACAGGAGTCCGCTTCGGCAAGGCTTTGCAGTTGACCAATATTCTGCGGGACGTGCCCCGGGACCTGCGCATGGGCCGCTGCTATCTCCCCGCCGACGAATTGGCGGCGGCCGGCCTGGTCCCCGAGGACCTGCTGGACCCGGAAAATGAGGGACGCGCCAGGTCCGTGTTCGACCCATGGATGCGGACGGCCCTGGGCCATTTCGCCGCCGCCGAGGAATATCTGCTGGCCGTGCCGCGGCGCTCGGTCCGACTGCGGTTGGCCTGCCTGTGGCCGTTGCTCTTGGGTCTGGCCACCCTGGCCCGTCTGGCCCGCGGCGGGAAGTGGCTGGACCCGGATACCACCGTCAAGGTCAGCCGCGGGTGGGTCTACCGCATGATGGCCCTCTCCCTCCCCGCCGTTACATCCAACCACCTCCTCCGACTCTGGATCAGAAGTCTTCGGCGCCAGGTGGAATCCGCGACATAACATGCGTCCCTTGCACTAAACCTGCGAAGCAACGAAACCGGCGCGCCGGCCGGCTGGCCGGTGTAGTATTAGCGGGTTATTTACTGAACCTGGAATCCGGGCCAACGGGAGCTTTAGATGGAGTTCGGACTTTTTGTTGAGTATCCTTCACGCGAGGGCGTCAGCCAGGCCCAGATCTTCAAAGAGTCCATGGAGTTGATCGAGGCGGCGGAGGATTCGGGCTCCGAGGGGGTCTGGCTGGCCGAGTACCACTTCGATCCGGACCGGTCGGTGCTGTCGGCCCCCATCACCGTGGCCGGGGCCGTCGCCGCCCGCACCAAGAAGATCAAGATCGGGCTGGCGGTACACGTCCTGCCGCTGCGGAACCCGGTGCGGATCGCCGAGGAGATCGCCACCCTGGACCACCTGAGCGAGGGCCGTTTGGACTTCGGGGTCGGCCGCTCCGCGTTCCCCAATGTGTATCACAGCTACGGCATGTCCTATTCGGAGAGCCGGGGCCGGTTCGACGAATGCCTGGAGGTGATCCTGAAGGCCTGGACCAGCGAGAGATTTTCCTACCAGGGCCAGTACTATCAGTACGAAGATGTCTGCGTGGTGCCCAAACCGTTCCAGAAACCCCATCCTCCGATCAGGATCGGGGCCACTTCGGCGGAGACCTTCAGTTTGGTGGGAAAGATGGGATATCCCATCTTCATCAACCCGTCCCGGGTTGCCACGCTGTTGGACCTGAAGCCCTTGATCGCCGAGTTCCATCAAGCCCGGAAAGAGGCTGGTCACGGCGGACCGGTGGACGTGGGGCTCAGGGTGCCGGTGTACGTGGCCGAGACGGCGGAGAAGGCCTACTCGGAACCCAAAGAAAGCACCATGTTCCAGATGCGGCGGCTGGTGAACGTGATCACCCGCTCGGCCAGCCAGGAAGGAATCTCGGACGACCGGATGGCCCAGGCAAGGCGGCTCGAGGCCATGAGCTACGAGGACGTGCTGGCCAACACCGTGATCTACGGCGACGCCGAGTCGGTGGCCGAAAGGCTGCGGCAGCTCCAAGAGGAGCTGGGACTGACCCAGATAATCTACGAGGTCAACTTCGGCTGCAACGTGCCCCTGGAACATCAGATAAAGGCCGTGAGGCTGATCAATGAAAAAGTGGTTCCCAGATTCAAGTAGCCGACGGCTGAAGGCTGACGGCCGGCCATTGGAGTGAAGGATGCCTAAATTCGTGCACGTTTACACCGGACCCGACGGAAAATCCGTCATCGAAGAACGGGAGTTCGATATGACGGAATTCCAGGATACCGAGGGCGCCCATGGTCTATCGTCGCCCATCGAGCAGACTCCCGGAATATCCTTCCGGCAATATGAGGTCGGTTACTTCCTGGACTTCCAC
>JACZXN010000026.1 GCA_022571575.1 Chloroflexota bacterium
GGCCACCGACGCCACCCACGAATGGCATTTCTACCAGATTGAGGGACTGGCGGTTGGCGAGGGTATCACATTCGCCGACCTCAAGGGCACCCTCTACGAATTCGCCCGTAGGATGTTCGGCGAGGAGCGGCGGATACGTTTCCGCTGTGACTATTTCCCCTTCGTGGAGCCCGGCGTGGACATGTCCATCGACTGTTTTGCCTGCCAGGGCGACGGCGACGGTTGCCGCATCTGCCGGGACAGCGGGTGGATCGAGATCATGGGCGCCGGCATGATCCACCCCAAGGTTTTGGAGGGGGTGGGCTATGACACCGATAGATACACCGGGTTCGCCTTTGGCTTGGGCCCGGAGCGCATCGCCATGCTGAAATACGGCATCGACGACATCCGCCATTTCTACGCCAACGACCTTCGGTTCTTGCGCCAATTTTAATGGGACCCCGTTAAGTAAAAACCCTGGGCCGCACGTCGCGGCGAGCCGTGGCTGACAAGCTGCTTTTTTGCCCCGGTAGGTACATGAGATAGATCGATGAGAGTACCCCTTAGCTGGCTCAAACAATATGTGGATATCGACCTGCCCGCCCAGGAATTGGCCCACCGGCTGACCATGGCCGGCATCGAGGTGGGCGAGGTGGAGGTCATCGGCGGCTGGAAAGAGGTCTTCGTCGCGCGGGTGACCGATGTCCGCCCCCATCCCAACGCCGACCGCCTGCGCCTCTGCGTGGTGACCACCGGCATCGGGGAGATGGAGGTGGTCTGCGGAGCGCCCAACGTGGCCACCGGACAGAAGATCTGTTTCGCCAAGGTGGGAGCCTATATCTACAACACCCACACCCAGCGGCGTGAATCCTTGGAGGCGGCCAAGATCCGGGGCGTTGAGTCCCAGGGGATGATCTGTTCCGAGGTGGAGCTGGGTCTGGGCGACGACCACTCGGGCATCATTGTGCTTCCCGACGACGCTCCCACCGGGGCGCTGTTGGACGACTACCTGGGCGACACCGTCTTGGACCTGGAACTCACCCCCAACCGGCTGGACTGTCTATCGATTCTGGGCGTGGCCCACGAGGTGGCGGCCCTCACCGGAAAGAAGGTCAGAGAACCCGAAGTGAGCTACAGAGAGGCGGGCGCTCCCATCGCGGAACAGATCAACATCAGCGTGGCCTCTCCCGAACTGTGCCGCCGTTACACCGCCAGCCTGCTTCAGGGCGTCAAGATAGGCCCCTCGCCCCAGTGGCTGCAGGACCGGCTGACCCGGGCGGGCCTGAGGCCCATCAACAACGTGGTGGACGCCACCAACTTCGTGATGCTGGAGTACAACCAGCCGCTGCACGCCTTTGACTACGACCTGATCAAAGACGCCACCGTCATCGTGCGCCGGGCCAGGCCGGGAGAGACGCTGACCACCCTGGACGGCGTTGAGCGCAAGCTGAACGCCGAGAACCTGGTCATCGCCGACGCCAACGACCCCATCGGTCTGGGCGGGGTCATCGGCGGGGCCAACAGTGAGATAAGCGCCGGCACGGTGAATGTGCTGTTGGAATCGGCCACCTTCAACGGGACCAACAACCGGGAGACCGCCCAGTCCATGGGACTGCGCACCGAGGCCACCCTTCGTTTTGAGAAGGGCCTTCGCCCGGAGTTGGCGCCCATCGCCCTGCGCCGCGCCACCGGACTGATCCAGGAGGTCGCGGGGGGGACCGTGGCGCCGGGTATCATCGATGTCATCTCGGAGGAGGGCACCGCTGCCCCGGTGGTGCCGCTGACAACCAAGAAGATCAAGCGGCTCCTGGGCATGGACGTGGACTTAAAGCAGGCCCAGGAGATCCTGGACAGCCTGGGGTTCACCTGGGAGCCCGCCGGCGAAGGTGAGCTGAAGGTCACGGTGCCCTACTGGCGCAACGACGTCAACATCGAAGAGGACCTGGTCGAGGAGTTGGTGCGGACCATCGGCTACGATTCCGTTCCCACCACCATGCTCTCCAGTCCCATCCCTTCCCAGCAGCAGGCGCCGGTCATTGGACTGCGGGACGAGGTCAAGGACCTGATGGCCGCCGCGGGGTTCCAGGAGGTGATCAATTATCCGTTGGTCACCCTGCGGCAACTGGAGCAGGTCGAAGCGCTGGAGCGGGCCGGCCAACCCCTGCGGGTGGCCAACCCGATGAGCTCCGACCGGGAGTACCTGCGCACCACGTTACGGGCCAGCCTGCTGGCCAATCTGGCTTCCAACCAAGGCACCGGCGCCGGGCCCTTTCGGATGTTCGAGGCCGGGCGAACCTTTTGGCCGCGCAAGGGAGACCTCCCCGAAGAACGGGAGACCGTGGCCGGCGTGCTGGCTGGGCTCCGCCATGGACCGTCGTGGCTGGAAGACGAGAGCCTGCTGGATTTCTACGACGCCAAGGGCGTGGTCGAGTGGGTGCTGGGGCGGTTGGGCGTTGCCGCCAGCTACGAGCCCGTTGACGACCCGGCATTCCATCCAGGACGCTGTGCGCAGATAAAAAAAACCGGTGGTGCGGCCGGTGATGCGCTGCTGGGCATGGTTGGCGAGGTCCACCCGGTGGTCATGGAGCGGTTGGGTCTCGATCAGCCGCAGGTAGCCGCCTTCGAGCTTTATCTGGAGCCCATACTGGCCGCCCTGCCTCATTCCCAGCGGCAGTTTGAGCCGTTGCCCAGATATCCCTCCGCCACCCGCGACCTGGCGCTGGTGATGCCCGCCGGCGTGACTGCCGGCCGGGTGACCCAGTTGATCCTGCGGCACCGGGGCATCGACCGGGCCGAGTTGTTCGACATCTACGCCGGGGATAACATCGCCGAGGGCTCCAAATCCCTGGCATTTCACGTATACTTTCAAGCGAGGGACCGGACCCTGACCAACGAAGAGGTGAACCGTTCGGTGGACGGGCTGCTGCGGACCTTGGAACGGGAATTGAACGTGACGCTGAGAAACTGACCAGCCGTCCCCAGAACCCCAAACCGCGAAAATCAGGCGGGAAACATTAGCACATATGACTAGCCAACAGCATGGCGCTGAACACGCCTCCCCCCACTCCCACAGCCATGGCCACCGCCACGCCGATGAGGACATGCTCAGCGTCGAGGAGGCCTATGAGCGCATAATGGCCAGCTTCCGTCCCCTGGAGGCCGAGGAAAAGCCCCTGCTGGAGTGTATCGGGCAGGTGCTGGCCGAGGACATAAGCTCGCCACTGGCCCTCCCCCCGCTGGACAACTCCGGTATGGACGGCTACGCCCTGCGTCACGGCGACATCGCAGGGGCCTCCCAGGAGAATCCCAAGAACCTCCGCGTCATCGGCGTCGTGGCTGCTGGTCAGATGCCCGATAAGTCCGTCGCTCCCGGCACCGCCATCCGGATCATGACCGGGGCTCCGGTGCCCGGCGGCGCCGACACGGTGGTGCCCTTCGAAGAGACCGACGAGGTGCAGCGCAAGCGGGAGGGCAAGCCCCTGGACCAGGTGGCCATCTTCGCCGACCTGCCCGTGGGCTGCAACGTGCGCCCCGCCGGCGAGGACGTGAGCCGGGGCGCTCTGGTTTTGGAGAAGGGCACGGTGGTGCGGGCCGCGGAAATCGGGGTTATCGCTTCGTTGGGTTTGGACCAGGTAAAGGTCATCCGCCGCCCGGTGGTGGCGGTGCTGGCCACGGGTGACGAACTGGAGAACCTGGGCGCGCCCCTGTCCGGCGGCAAGATCTACGACTCAAACAGCTTCAGCGTGGCCGCTTCGGTGCTGGCCAGCGGCGGCGTTCCCAAGATTTTGGGCATCGCCAGGGATAACCTGGACGACCTGAACGCCAAGTTGGAAGCCGCTGCGGGCACCGATCTGGTGGTCACTTCGGCGGGCGTGTCCAAGGGCGATTATGATATCGTAAAGGATGTGCTCAACCAGCGAGGCGAGATGAATTTCTGGTCGGTGCGCATGCGTCCGGCCAAGCCCCTGGCGTTTGGACACCTGAGGGGACCCGGCGGCGAGAACATCCCCCTCCTGGGCCTGCCCGGTAACCCGGTGAGCGCAATGGTGGCCTTCGAGATGTTCGCCAGGCCCGCCATACGCACCATGCTCGGCAAGGCGCAGATACCCCGGCCCGTCGTTGAGGGCGTGCTTACCGGCCCGATCCACAACGATGACGGACGGCGGGTCTACGCCAGGGTGGAGGTGGAGTTGAAAGACGGCAAATACCAGGCCACGCCCACCGGCCCCCAGGGATCCAATATCCTAACTTCCATGTCCAAAGCCAATGGACTGGCCATATGTCCCGAGGACCTGCCGGGTAAGAAAGCCGGAGAGCAGGTACAGATCATCATGTTGGACTGGAACGAAGAGGTACAAGTATGACTACTCCTGACCCAAAAACCGACGAATCGGTCGAAGAACAGCCGGAAAAAGAGAACCCCATGTTTCTGATCAGCCTCGAGCGGCTGGCCCAACTGGGCCGGTCTCCGGTGCATCTGGTGGCGGGGCGGCTGGCGTCGACCAGCCCGTCCAAATCCAAGCCCATCAATGAACTTGGCGACGTGAAAGGCCTGATCCGCGAGATAGCCCAGAATTATAAGAACGACCCCAACTTCATTCGGTCGGACATGCCGGTGCAGGAGATCATCTTCCGCACGCTGCTGGCCCGGGGCAACCGGCCCATGTCGCTGTTGGACCTGCATTATGAGCTTACCGAACGCTGGGCGACCCCCATCCGGCCGATCGTGATAACCGAGGAACGGCTGCTCCGCATCCTGGACAGCGACACCTATTATGGGTTCGCCAGAAAGTAGCCGGGCGGCTCTGGTCCGGGTCCATTCGCAGAACAAAAGAATCTCAGGAAGCAAAAAGACCGGGGTGTGAACCACCCCGGTCTTTTTGCGATCTGATCTGGGCTTTTTAGGCGGCGGCCAGCTGTTCTTTGGCCACGTCAATCAGCTTTTTGAAAGCCTCGGTGTCCTGGACTGCCAAGTCGGCCAGAATCTTCCGGTCCAACTCCACGCCGGCCAGTTTCAGACCGTGCATGAACTGGCTGTAGGTGGTGCCGGCTTCGCGGCAGCCCGCGCCGATGCGGATGATCCACAGACGCCGAAAATCACCCTTGCGCTGGCGGCGGTGCCGGTAGGCGTGGGCCCAGGCATGCAGGACGGCCTCTTTGGCCCATTTGTAGTTGCGGGAGGAAGAGGCCCGGTAGCCCTTGGCGGCCTTCAGTATCTTTTTGTGGCGGGCATGCTTAGTTACGCCACGTTTGACTCTAGACAACGGTTGATCTCCGGAAAAGAATGGTTAGCTTACCCGTAAGGAAGCAGGCGGTGCAGACGTTTGAAGTCTGCGCCGGCGACTGCCACCTTATCGGAATATTTCCTGGTTACTTTGGTGGGCTTCTTGCGTCTCAGGTGGCTGCTCATGCGCTTGCGGCGGAGCAGCTTGCCGGTGCCGGTGATATGTATGCGGGCCTTGGCCCCTTTGTGTGTCTTAAGTTTTGGCATCAGCCAGTTCTTCTTTGTTATCCTGTTTTTTAACTTCTTGGGCGCCTTCCGCGGCTTTCTCCGTCTTGGGGAGGGCCGGGATCAGCACCATGGACAGCGCCCTGCCTTCCATGGTGGGCGGCCGCTCCAAGCGCACTTCATCCTTCAATTCGTCGGCCACCCGTTTCAGGACTGAGAGCCCCAACTGTTGGTGGGCCGCCTCGCGCCCTCGGAAGCGTACCGTGAGCTTGACCTTCGACCCGTCGCCGATGAACTCGCGAATCTTGCGGGTCTTGGCGTCCAGGTCATGGGACCCGATATTGGGACGGAAGCGCACCTCTTTCTGCTCGGTGCTTTTCTGGCCCCTCCGGGATTCGCGCTCTTTCTTCGAGGTGAGGTAGAGGAGTTTGCCGTAGTCCAGCAGCCTGCAGACAGGGGGGTCGGAGTTGGGGGCCACCTCAACCAAGTCCACCTCGGCGTCGCGCGCGAGTTGGAACGCCCGGGCGAGGTCCATCACACCGAGCTGGGCCCCGTCGTCTCCGATGACTCTTACTTTGGGGCTGGTTATCCGCTCGTTGACCCGATACTGTCTAGCTATGCTCTGATACCCCCGATAAAATCCACACCTTTTACGTGAGAGATAGGTGGAATTACTCTAGCATACGCCCTTTGCAACGTCAATCAGATTCCAGCGTGGCCCACGCCTGCCTAAGCACTGCGTCCGTACCGTTTCAGCAGGCTGTACATCGCGTCCGCGCCGAAGTTGATGGCGCTCACCGGGACGCGCTCATCGGGTCCGTGAATGGTCGCGGCGAAATCCAACGTATCGGGCAGTAGCATCGGCAAAAATCCGTAGGTCTGGATGCCCAAGCGGGCAAATAGCCTGCCGTCGGTCGCCGCCGGCATCAGCATGGGCACCGGTATGCCCTCCGGGTCGGCCGCCCTCAAGACACTGCTCAGGGTATCGAAAAGGCCCATGTCGGGCCGCTCCGGTCCCGGATCGTAACGCAGCACTTCGATCTCGGCCCCGGCCCCCGCTGGCCCGGTCCCGGCAAGCTCCGTCAGTTCGGCGATCAGCAGCTCTGGGTCAAGGCCGGGCAGGAGCCGTCCGTCCAGGTCCACGGACACCTCGTTGGGCACGACGTTTATCCGCTCGCCGCCGCGCACCAACGTGGGAGTGACCGTGTTGCGGAACAGCGGACCAAAGGTGCGGCCCCTGGGCCCCAGCAGCCTCAGCGTGAGGGCCGTGAAACGGGGGTTGAGCAGGGCCGCGATTCCAGCGCGGCCCGGCAATGGCAGGTGCTTGCCGATGGCCTGAAACATCATCTGGGCTTCGGGGGTTACGTGGATGGGCAGTTTTCGGGACTGGACCCGCTGTAGGAACCGCGCCAGTCCGGTTACCGGGTTGTCCTGTTGGGTCAGAGAGGCGTGGCCGCTCACACCCCGGAAGGTGGCCCGCAGGTGGCACACCTGTTTCTCCGAGACCATGATGGGGTAGAACCGGCGGCGGCCCAACCGGAAACTGAATCCGCCGAACTCGCCGATGGCGTATCTGACCCCGTCGAACTGCTCCCGGTGATGCTCGACCAGATACCGGGCGCCTTGGTCTCCGCCGGCCTCTTCGTCGCAGACCAGGGCCAGCACTATGTCGCCTGCCGGAGTCATCCCGTCGGCCTTGGCCCGGAGAATGGCATGGAGCATCATGGCGACGCCGCTCTTCATGTCCAGCGAGCCCCGCCCCCAGAGGTAGCCGTCCACCAGGTCTCCGCTGAAGGGCGGCCGCTGCCAATGGGCCGGGTCCGCGGGAACCACATCGACATGGCCCTGGAGCAGGAGAGGGGGCGCGGCGCCGTCGCCGGGCAGCCGGGCAATGAGGTTGGGACGGCCCGGTGATCTGACGAATACCTGGTTCCAGACGCCGGCGCCATCCAGCAGCGACTTGATGTGTTCGATGCACTGCCCTTCGTTGCCCGGTGGGTTGGTGGTGTCGAAACGCACCAGCCGCTGCGTCAACGCGACGGGGTCTGGGTAAGCGGGGCCGGAGACGGGAGAGGAAGTGGCGGACACGTTATATCCCGGCGCAAAGGAGACGGCGGGCTATTCGTCGGATGGGTCGTCGTCCGAGTCCAGATCTGAGTCCGAGTCCAGGCCCGCGCCGGAACTAAGGTCCTGGTCCAGGCCCTGCAGGAACTGTTCGACCATGGGGGAAAGTGGGGTGTTCGAGGCGCTGCCTCCCTCCTTTTCACGGTCGTAGCGCTCTTCAAGCCGCTCCAGGAGACCGGCGACCTCCGAGGTGTCGGTGACGATGTTCTGCAGCGAAGCGTACTGCTGACGGCCTCGTTCTTGGTCCGCCAGGCGGCCGGGCAGCCCATAGATGGTGCATAGGATCTCCATCAGACGCGCCGTTCCGGTGAAGTCCTCTTCAACCTGGAAGTATTGGGGCAGATGGACCACATAGATGCGGGTTTCGATGCCCATCTCCTCGGCGGTATTCGAGATCAGATAGGTGATGGTCGTGGGCCCCTGGTAGTCGCTGGGGCGCACGCCAACCAGCTTGTATTCATCCTCATTGCTGGCGTCCACCGTCCCCCCCGAGACCAACAATTGACGGGTGTGGGGCACCATGTCGTACATCGCGCCGATCATGGAGTAACGCTTGACCCCGAAATGCTTGAGCACCTCAATCACGGAATCGGTGTAGTCCTCTCCGTAGAGGTGGGGCTCCAACAGGTGCAGGGTGATGATGTCGGGGCCGTGCTCCCGAACGCAGGCGCTGATGGTGGTGGACGGGATGTTGTACTCCCGCACTCCCTGTTTCAGGACGGACTTGGGACGGTAGCGGGTGAAGTCGTAATACCGCCCCGGCCTAACCAGCCGCCCGATCTCCTTGGACTCGAGATGCCGCTCGATGCGCCTGAGGGCCAGGGTCCCCACGTTTCCCACGTCGATCCACGGCCGGAGGACCGCCAGCAC
This sequence comes from Chloroflexota bacterium, assembly GCA_022571575.1. The sequence continues at coordinate 8,423 of JACZXN010000026.1, forward strand.
ATGGGGGTCTTTGAGCTCCGGCAGAGGCTCTTGAAATTCGAAATCGCCGATGCGCATGGTTTTAGTTTGACAGTGGCCAAATGGATTTACAAGGGCCGGCCCTTCGGGCTACAGGTATTTCCCGTTCCGGGGTTTCTCCAGTCACGGCGTCGTGGGCTTGAAACCTGAATTTTGGTATCATACGTAGCTAGAAACTGGAGCGGGTCTCCGCCTGGGATGCACTCAGAAATCACTCAGAATCCGCCGCCTCCGGTCCACCGCCACGGCGGCCTCGCACACCGATTCCAAGAAGGGCGAATGCGGACCATAAATCCAGCGGTCCTGACCGTGGTCTTAGCCACTTTCCTCGTTGCTGCCTGCGGCGGCGGCACGGCGGCGCTCACGGCGGAACCCGAGGAAACTGAAAAAACCGCGGTCTCCCATGAAGCCGCCGAGAATGCCGCCGATCTTCCCCTGTGGCGTTACGTGAACAGCGGCTGGGTTTCGCCGCAGAATGAGCAGAACGCCAACGCGTTTGCCAGGGAACTCAGGGCGGTGGTTATAACCACCGCCCAGGAGATGGTCGATTTCAACCGCGCCGTGGTCAGCAAACGCACCCGGGGCACCGGCGCCACTCTGAGCCGTCCCGAGTTTCCCGGCTCGGTGGTGCTGGCGGTCTATCTGATGTGGCTGCCGGTCCAGGGGGACCCACTGTCGGTGGTGGGCTTGGAGGTCGATGGAAACCGGGCCGTGGTGGATCTGGAACTGGACGAAGACGCCCAGGGCCGGGAATATCCCTATCTATTTGCTCCCATGACCATGGTGACCGTGGACCGCTCGGCGTTTCCCGACCAGGGTCCGGTGGAGTTTGAATTCAGGTTGGACGGCCAAGTTATGCTGACGCTATCTGACCCATTGGACTAGAGTTTCCGCGGCGCGGCGGACAAAACCTGGATCCAAAACCGGAGATTGGCTGAGGCAGCTAGGGGCGGGTTTTAAACCCGCCCCTACTTATGCGCGGCGATGTTCCAGCGGTGGGGGTGAATCTACCCGCCGGCCTACCCAGTGTGGGGATCAACCGACCTCCGGGCCTTACTCCGGGAGCTCGGCGACCATGCCCTCCGCCAACTCCACGTCCACCGTCATCAGGATCTGGGCCACCAGCAGGTAGTGGCCGACCAACACGGCCAGGTGCAGGGTGTCCTGCTCGCCGAAGCGGTCCACCAGCGCCTTGTAGGTGGCGTCGGTGACCTTGTGGTCGCGCAGCAACTCGTGGACGTAGCCGACGAGCAGCGCCTCGTCGCCCGAGAGTCCGGCGGGGGCCGTGCCGGTGGCGATGGCCTTGATGGTCTCGTCGGAGACGCCGGCGGTCCGGGCCAGCCTGGCGTGGGCCGAGAACTCGTACTGGGAATGCATCTCCTTGGCCGTGGCGATGATGACCGTTTCTTTCAGGGCCTCGGGGATGCCGAAATCGAAGCGGACAAAGGCCCCGGTGTCGGCCACGCGGGCGGCCAGCTTGGGGGTGTGGAGCAGCACTCCGTAGGGCCCGCGGATACTGCCCCTGGTGCCCACGATGGCGTCCCAGTATTGGTGGTCTTCGGGGTCCAATTGCTCGCGGGTTATCGCGGGTAGTCTAGCCATTTGGGTGTCTCCTTATGGAGTTGTGGTTTTTTAGTCGTTGATTGTTAGTGGGGTAGAACGCCCCCATCCTAACCTTCCCCCGGCCGGGGGAAGGGATTTTCAGCCCTTTTTGACGGCGGGGACTGGGTTGCCGGGGATGTTGACCTTTACCGACCCCAGGTGGTTGCGGCTGGTGAAGTAGAGGGTCTTCCAATCGTCGCCGCCGAAGGCCAGGTTGGTGGTGGCGGTGGCGCCGTGGTTGATCATTCCCAGCTTCTTGCCGGTGGGGTCCATTATGTACAGGCCGCCGGAGCCGCCGCAGTAGATGTTGCCCTCGATGTCCACCTTCATGCCGTCGGGCACGCCGGGCTCGCTGCCGGTGAGGTCGGCCAGCACCCGGTCGCTCTGCTTGGCCAGGGTGCCGTTGGGCATGACCTCGAAGGAGCGGATGTGGCCCCTACGGGAGTCGTTGATGTAGAGGATGCTCTCGTCGGGGGAGAACATCAGCCCATTGGGAACGATGAAATCGCCGATCAATAGGGTGAGGGTTCCCAGGTCGGGAGAGACCCGGTAGACGCCGGAGAAGGTCAGGTCCCACTGCTCGGCGGGCAGGGGGCTGGTCCAGGGGTCGGTGAAATAGATGCTGCCGTCCGACTTCACCACCACGTCGTTGGGCCGGTTCAGGCGGCGTCCCTGGAAGCTGTTGGCGATGACGGTGATGCTGCCGTCCGATTCCTGACGGGTGACCCGGCGGCTGTCGTGCTCGCAGGCGACGAGCCGTCCTTGCAGGTCGCGGGTCAGGCCGTTGGCCCGGTTGGTGGGTTCTTGAAATACGGCGGCGCTCTGGCCGGGGGTGTATTTCATTCGCCGGTTGTTGTGGATGTCGCTGAACAGCAGGTAACCGCCCTCTTTCCACCAGAGCGGTCCTTCCGCCGGGCCCTGGTCTCCGCCGAAGCCATCTGCCAGATGTAGGATGGGCTCGTCGGTGGAGATGATCTTGGACAGTTCCGGGGCGATCTGCT
>JACZXN010000419.1 GCA_022571575.1 Chloroflexota bacterium
GACGACCCGGCCAAGAAGGCGACCCTTGAAGTGACGCTGGTGTTCTCGGAAGAATTCCAGGCCGTCTCCAACACCCCGGCGGTGGAGGAGAGCGCCCCCGGCGCCGGTCCCGGCCCAGGACTGAGGTCGGTCCGGTTCGCCGAGACTCCGATTATGTCAACCTATCTGCTGGTCTTCATCGTCGGCAATCTGGTCTCGGTGGAGCGGCAGGCCGCCAGCGGCACCAGGGTCGGTGTGTGGACCACTCCGGGCAAGGAGAACCAGGCCGGCTTCGCCCTGGACACCTCCGTGAAGCTGCTGGGCTATTTCAACGAGTATTTCGGCATCCCCTACCCGCTGGCCAAGCTGGACCACATCGCCATCCCCGACTTCGCCGCCGGCGCCATGGAGAACTGGGGCGCCGTCACCTACCGGGAAACGGCCCTGCTGGTGGACCCGGACAACTCCTCGGCCGGCACCCGCCAACGGGTGGCCGAGGTCATCGCCCACGAGATGGCCCACATGTGGTTCGGCGACCTGGTGACCATGGAGTGGTGGGACGACCTCTGGCTGAACGAGAGCTTCGCATCTTGGATGGGCAACAAGGCGGTGGACTGGCTCTACCCCGAGTGGGAGATGTGGACCCAATTCGTGAACATGGACACCAACCGCGCCCTCAGCCTGGACGGCCTGAAGAACTCCCACCCCATCGAGCAGGCGGTCAAGAATCCCGCGGAGGTCAGCCAGCTCTTCGACGCCATCAGCTACAGCAAGGGCGCTTCGGTGATCCGCATGCTGGAGAATTTCCTGGGCGAGGAGACCTTCCGGAAGGGCCTGAACCGGTACCTGTCGGGCCACATGTACGCCAACGCCCGGACCCAAGACCTGTGGTCGGCCCTGGAGGAGGAGTCAGGCCAGCCGGTCACCGCCATCATGGACTCCTGGGTCAAGCAGATGGGATACCCGGTCCTGCGGGTGGAGACGGACCGGAGCGACGGCCAGACTCGGATATCGGTGACCCAGGAGCGGTTCGTCTACGACCGGCTGCTGGGCGAGAGCGGGCCCGACTCGGACAACCCGGACCCCGACGACGACAAGGTCTGGAAGATACCCCTCAGCGCCAGCCAGGGCGGTCAGGAATCCGCCATCACGGTGATGGACGGGCGGCAGGCCCAATTGGATGTTCCAGGAGCCAACACGGGGTGGATCAAGGTGAACCCCCAGCAGACCGGCTTCTACCGGGTGAACTACAGCACCGAGGACTGGCAGCGCCTGGTCCCGGCCGTAGAGTCCCTGGAATTGCACGCCACCGACCGTCTGGGGATCCAGAACGACGCCTACGCCCTGTCCCGGGCCGGACTTCTGCCGGTGACCCAGTTCCTCTCCCTGGCCCAGGCCTACCAGAACGAAACCGACGCATCGGTATGGGGCGACCTGGCCAGCAACCTGCGGGACATCGAGCAACTGGTCGCCAACGAGCCGGTGCATCCGGCGTACCAGAGATTCGCCCGCGGTATCTTCGGCCCAGCGGCGAGGAAGGCCGGTTGGGAACCCAGGCCCGATGAGGGCCACCTGGACGCCCTGCTCCGTTCCACGGTGCTGAGCCAGGCCGGCAGCTATCACGACCCCGAATTGATGGACCAGGCGACGGCGCACTTCCAACGGTACCTACAGGACCGGGAGGCGTTGGTGCCCGATCTCCGGGGCGTGGTCTTCGCGCTGGCGGCCCAGGCCGGCGGCAAGGACGTCTACGACCAGATCTGGCAGCTTGAAGGAGAGACCGACCTGGCGGAAGAGAAGATCCGGCTCCTGATGGCGCTGACCAGGTTCCAGCAGCCGGAACTGCTGAACGCGGCCCTGGAGGACTCCCTGTCGTCCAAGGTGCGGTCCCAAGACACCATCACCCTGGTGGCCGGCGTGGCCGCCAACCCCAGGGGCCGCGACCTGGCCTGGGAGTTCGTCAAGTCCAACTGGGGCGAGTTCGACCGGCGCTACGGCGGCGGCGGGTTCGGTCTCATGCGCCTGGTGTCCATCTGCAGCCACTTCAACTCCCAGGAAAAGGCCGACGACGTTGACAGCTTCTTCGCCGAGCACCCGGCCCCCGCCGCCGAGCGGACCATCCGCCAGGCCCTGGAGCGGGTCCGCCTCAACATCAAGTGGCTGGAGAGGAACCGGCAGGAGCTGACTGACTGGTTCGCTGTCTAGGGAACAGGTCCCCTTGAACGATGAGAGATAACGATGGCGAAAGTATGCTTGCCCGCAGACTCCAGGGTCTACGCGGAACTAGCGTTCCGCGAGAAGGCTAAATTGCGCCACCGCCGGGCGCGAATGAGTTTCTCCCGTAAGCTGGAAGTGCCCGACCAATTGAGAGA
>JACZXN010000420.1 GCA_022571575.1 Chloroflexota bacterium
CCACACCTACGGACGCAGCTTCCGGGACCGCATCCGGGCGTTCAATCTTGACTTTCCCAACCCGCCTGACGTGGTGGCCCGCCCGCGTAGCGAACAGGAGGTGGAAGCCGTTCTGGAGTGGTGCTCCTCCTCCGGTTACGCCGCCATCCCCTACGGCGGCGGCAGTTCCACCGTGGCCGGCTTCGAACCGCCCGAGGGTTACGACGGCATCGTTACCATTGACTTGGCGGGCCTGGACCAGGTGTTGGAGATCGATGACGTGTCCCGCTCGGCCCGCATCCAGGGAGGGGTCTACGGCCCGGCATTGGAAGACCAATTGCGGCCCCACGGCTTCACGCTGCGCCATTATCCCCAGAGCTTTGAGTTCTCCACACTGGGCGGCTGGATCGCCACCCGTTCGGGAGGCCATTACGCCACCAACCAGACCCACATAGATGATTTTGTGGAATCGGTGCGGATGGTTACCCCGGCTGGCCTATGGGAGTCACGGCGTCTGCCGGGCAGCGGCGCGGGCCCCAGCCCTGACCGGATGGTCATCGGCAGCGAGGGCATCTTGGGCATCATCACCGAAGCCTGGATGCGCATCCAAGCCAGGCCGGTGTTCCGGGCGTCGGCGGGGGTGACTTTCCCTACCTTCGCCGCCGGGGCCGAGGCCACCCGCCACATCGTGCAGACCAAGCTCTGGCCCGCCAACTGCCGCCTTCTGGACCCCGTGGAGGCCGCGTCAGCAGCGGGGATGGACGGCGCCAATGCATTGTTGCTGCTGGGGTTCGAGTCGGCTGAGGTGCCCCAGGGCGAGTTCATCCGCCATGCCGTGGACATAGCCCGGGAGGCCGGAGGGACCATCGACGAGGCCAACATCAGGGTCTCGGGCGGCCCAGACAAGACCGCCACCGACAGCGGCACGGGACGGCAGGGCTCCGTGGGAACGTGGCGCAACTCTTTCTTGAACGCGCCGTACCTGAAGAACCATCAAGCCGGGCTGGGGCTGGTGGCCGAGACCATGGAGACCGCCATCACCTGGGACCGTTGGCCCGCCTTGGACGAAACGGTGCGGGCCGCGCTCCAAGACGCCCTGGACCGGGTCTGCGGCGGAGGCAGCGTCTCGTGCCGGTTCACCCACGTGTACACCGACGGGCCCGCCCCCTACTTCACCTTCGAGGGCATGGGCCGGCTGGGCGCCGAACTGGAGATGTACGCCGAGATCAAGCAGGCGGCCTCCGACGCCATCATGGCCGCCGGCGGCACCATCACCCACCACCACGCCGTGGGACGGCTGCACCGGCCCTGGTACGACCAGCAGCGGCCCGACCTGTTCGCCCAGGCGTTGAAGGCCGTCAAGCGGACCCTGGACCCCAATGGAGTGCTGAACCCCGGGCTTTTGATCGACGCCTAGGGCGTTACGGTTTACGCAACGGATGCCGGCCGGATAGATGAAACCGCAAGCCCCGCGCGCTAAAGTTCCGCGCACCACGTTGAAGGGCCCACTCCCGGCATGTACAATGGGGCGCCTACCACGGGCCCTTACCATGAGAGGAGGAGCATGCTTAGGTTCGGACTGACCCCGGCCGGATTCGCGCTGGGTAAGCGCAACATCCACTACTCCTGGGTGATCGTCGGCGTCGCCTCGTTGATGTGGATGACCAGTTCCGGCATGCGCTTCGCCGCCAGCCTGTTGGTGGATGAGTTCAACAAGCCGGAGTACTTCGGCTGGAGCATCGGGGCCATCACCCTGGGGTTCACCATTCAGTGGATCATCTCGGGGTCGCTGGGTCCCGTTTGCGGATGGCTGGGCGACCGCTACGGCGTGCGGCGGATCATGTGGGCCGGCGGCATCCTGTTCATCATCGGCATGGTGATGACCGGCACCATGAACCACCTCTGGCAGTTCTACCTCTACTTCGGTGTCATCTTGGCGGCCGGCATGGCCGCGTTCCAAGTCACGCTGGTTGCCGGCGTAACCCTTTGGTTCCGGAAGCAACTGGGTCTGGCCATGGGTATCTTGCAGGCGCTGCAGGGTCTGGGCACCGCCGCCGCGATCCTCATGGTGTTCATCATCTTCAACCAATTGGGGCTGCGCTGGACCTTTTGGATCCCCGGGATCGCCGGCGGGGCGCTCCTCATGTTCCTGGTGCGCTACTTCCACAACGAGCCCGCGGACATCGGCCTGCGGCAGTGGGGCGCGCCGGACGACGAGCCGGTCCGAAGGCTGCAGAACAACGAAGTGGCGCGGGTGCGTACCGCTGTATTCCTGAAGCAGGCACAGAAGACCAACGCCTTCTGGAATCTGGTGGGGATCCATTTCTGGGGCTGCGCCGGGCACAACGTCATCCTGATCCTACTGGTGGCC
>JACZXN010000421.1 GCA_022571575.1 Chloroflexota bacterium
GCGCGGGTCTTCGAAGAGGCCGGGTTGACCACCGTTTCACTTGTCCTGGTGCGGGAGCACGCCGAGAAGGTAAAGCCGCCCCGTGCCCTGTTCGTGCCCTTTCCCTACGGGTACCCTCTGGGCAAGCCCGACGACCCTGAGTTTCAACACCGGGTTCTCGGCGCCGCCTTCGACCTGCTCGCATTCGATGAAGGGCCGGTCCTGGCCGATTTCCCAGACGAGACTGGCACTTCCGATCTGCCTCAGGCTTCCATGGTGGATACCTCTCCCGACGACTTCCTCGAAGATGCGGCCAATGAGGTGACGGCTCTCAGACCCTTCTACGAACGGTGGGTCGAAAGCCGAGGGGGCCGGACGTCCGTCGGTCTGAGCGGCATACCCCAGCGAAGATTCCGGGGCATGATCCGTTTTCTACAGAGCTATGCCCGTGGCGAAGAAGCCGATATCGAGAGCCGCCCCTCGGAGATTCCGGTGGCACAGTACATCCGGTATTGCGTGGACGACCTGAAGGCATTCACCTACGAGTCGCGCCTGGAGCAGCGTCCCACGTCTACGGAGACCGAATTGCATACCTGGTTCTGGGGCAAGACCGCCGCCGGGCGACTGGTCACGGACTTGGCCCAGCGGATGAAAGACTCGGGAGAACCGGACGTGGAACGAATGGCGAGCGGGCTCGCGCGATAACCAGACCGGTTGCCGGCTGCTGCAACGCCGCCGGACGACCGCACGATATACACGTATTCAGGAGGCTTGACATGGCCGGTGCACTTGACGGGATCCGGGTGATCGACTTTGGGCAGTACATCGCCGGGCCGCTGGTTGGAATGCTGTTGGCAGACCAGGGGGCCGACGTGATAAAGGTTGACCCTCCAGGCGGGCCGCGCTGGAAGACCCCGGCAAATGCGACCTGGAACCGGGGCAAGCGCAGCATAGTGCTGGACGTGAAACAGGCCGGCGACCTGGCCACGGCTAAAGGGTTGATCCAGGGCGCCGACGTGGTGGTGGAAAACTTCCGGCCCGGGGTGATGGACCGCCTTGGCCTGGGGGCCAACGCCATGACTCAGGCCAATCCACGGCTGGTCTATCTGTCGCTACCCGGTTTCGCCTCCGATGATCCACGCGCCTCCTCGCCTGCCTGGGAAGGAATCCTGGGCGCCGCCACCGCAACCTACAGGCCGCGTACCACGGGAAATGGCTCGGACCGGCCCGTATACACCGCGATACCCATATCCTCCAACTATGGTGCCTTCCAAGGGGTCGTCGCCACCATCATGGCGTTGATCGCCAGGGCGCGGGACGGCGTTGGCCAGCGCGTTGAGGTACCGCTATTCGACGCCACATTTGCGTCCATCGGGCGCGCCGGCATGCGGATACACAACGAGCAGAATACCGGGGCGGACCTGCGCGACCTGCGCGGCATCTGGGGAGGCAACTTTGTGTGCAAGGACGGCCGCTGGGTGCGATTCAGCGGCTCGGGCAACCAGAACCTCCAGGAGTTTGTGGACGCTGCGGGAGTCGCCTCCTGGCGAGCGGAAGGCCTGACCGACCTGGAACGCCTCAGGCGCGAGCCCGAGCTTGCCAACGAGTTGGACCGCCGCATCTTGGAGCTGTTCAAAACTCGAACGGCCCAAGAATGGGAAGACCTGGTGGCGGATGCCGGCAGCGAGTGCACCATGTGCCGCACCAGCGAGGAGTGGTTCAGCCATCCCCACGCCCTGGAATCCAAGATGGTTATCGAGGTCCAGGACCCCACATACGGCAAGATGCTTCAGCCGGGTATCAACGCCCGAATGTCCCTCACGCCAGGAGGAGTGCGGCACCCGGCGCCCGCCCTCGACCAGCACCGGGAAGAGATCCTTTCCGAGGTGGCTTCACAGAGCCCGGCCACCCCGGCGAAGACGACAGAAGGGACTATGCGTTCGGTTCTGGACGGGATCAAAGTGCTGGACCTTTGCATCATCCTCGCCGGGCCGACCTGCGGGCGCACCCTGGCCGAGTACGGCGCCGACGTCATCAAGATCGATAACCCCAGCAGGGGAAGCACCGTCTCTTCTCACAACGAGGTCAACCGGGCAAAACGGAGCATTCTCCTGGACCTGAAAACGGAGGAAGGCCTGAACGTTTTCTGGCGCTTGCTGGAGGACGCCGACGTGGTGGCCCAGAATTATCGCGCCGGCAAGATGGAGGCCCTTGGCCTCGGCTACGACGAGGTTCGTAAACGCAAACCGGACATCATATACGTCTCCCTGAACGCCTTCGGTCATCTTGGTCCCTGGGCCGGCCGCCCCGGCCACGAACAGTTCGCCCAAGCCGCCACCGGTATGGACCGCCGCTTCGG
>JACZXN010000422.1 GCA_022571575.1 Chloroflexota bacterium
AAAATGATGCGGTGCGGCTGGCTGTCTACGACCAGGAAACCGCCGGTGTCCGCATCATCAGCGACGGTGAGCAACGCCGAAAAACCTATCTCACCTACGTCACCTCGCAACTTGGCGGCTTCGATTACGAGACCCTGGCGGAGAAATGGATCCGCGACGGCCGCCGCCTGGCCCAGGTGGGACGCTGCACCGGACCGGTCGAATGGCTGGGGCCCATGGTGGTGGACGACCTTGCCTTCCTGCTGACCCAGACCACCTCGCCGGTAAAGGTCACCCTGCCCGGCCCAATGACCGTGACCGATTCCACCTTTGACGCCTACTACGGCGACGAACGGACCTTCGCCATGGCCGTGGCCGACGCCATCAACCGGGAGGCCAAGGCCCTGGACGCTCTCGGGCCCGCCGTGATCCAGTTCGACGAGCCGGTGTTTAGCCGCTACCCTGAGAAGGTGGCCGAATGGGGCATCGAGGCCCTGGACCGCTGCGCCGAGGGACTGAACGCTCAAACGGCGGTCCACGTCTGCTACAGCTACACGATCCCCGGCGTGCCCCGTCCGATCAAACCCAGCTATCCCCTGATACTGGCCGAACTGGAACGGTCGCAGATTGACCAACTGGCCCTGGAGTTTCAGGCGCCCCAACTGGACCCGGCGCTGCTGGAGCTCTGCCCGTCCAAGACCGTGCTTTTCGGTTGCATCGACAACGCCAACCCGGAGATCGAAAACTCGGATAAGATCGCCCAACGGCTGTTGGCGGCCGCCGAGCATCATGATCCTGAGAAGCTGCAAGCGGCGCCCGACTGCGGACTGGTGCTGCTGACCCAAGCCACTGCCCGGGCCAAGCTGTCGGCCCTATTCCGGGGCGCCCAGATAGCCCGCGACCAGCTATCCGACCCAAGGGGAAGAGGCCATGGCCACCACAGACACTGAATTTCAGCATCTAACGCTTGAACGCCGCGATCACGTGGCGGTGATAACCCTGCAACGTCCCGACCGCTTGAACGCCATCAACCGGCGGATGGCCCAGGAGTTGCACGACGTTCTCGATCAACTGGCCGGAGAATTCCCGGAGACCCGGGCGGTTGTCATAACCGGGGCCGGCCGGGGATTCTGCTCCGGGGCCGACGTGGGCGACCTCTCGAAGCGGATGGCCCAGGGGGTAGATGAAGACCTTGACCCCTCATCCGATACCGGCCAAGGCCCATCCATCACCATGCGTTTGGCGCCCCACCTGCGTGAGATTCCCCAACCGGTCATCGCGGCGGTGAACGGGGTGGCCGCCGGGGCGGGACTGGGCATCGCCCTGTCCTGCGACATCCGGATGGCCTCGGACCAGGCCCGGTTCACGTCGGTGTTCGTGAAGCGGTCGCTGGTGCCCGACGCCGGCGTTTCCCAGATACTTGCGGCCCTGGCCGGTCCGGGCATCGCCGCCGAGATGGCCCTCACCGGCAGGGTTTATGACGCCCAGTGGGCGCTGGCCAAAGGGTTGGTCAACCAGGTCGTTCCCGCCGAAGAGCTGCTGGCCCAGGCTGAGTCCTTGGCCCAAGAGATAGCCGCCAACCCTCCGCTGGCGGTGAGAGCGACCAAAGAACTGTTGAACGGCCACTACCCGGACCTGAACCGGGTCATCGAAACCGAGCACCGGGCCAACGACGCCGTCCGCGGCACCGCCGACCAGATGGAAGCGGTACTGGCCTTTCTGGAGAAGCGGGAGCCCAAGTTCACCGGCGCCTAGACCGTCCCATCCAAACTCCCGGATTCCACGTATTCATCATCAAGCCGATCAAGCCGGATTATTTTTACTGGCTTGCTCTCGGGCTGACTCTCAATTGACGCTTATGCTATCCTGACCGCACAAGCTCGGGGTTCGGATGCCCGAAAGTCGGTCAGAAATCCAGTGAGGAAACAGATTGAACTGCCCACGTTGCGATGTCGCCCTGGACGAAAAAAAATTCAAGGATATCGAGATTGACCACTGTCCCCAGTGCAAGGGCCTTTGGCTGGATTTTCACGAGATGGACCAACTGGAAGACCACGCCATGGACGAGGACGCGCGCAAGGGGATGATGGAGTACGCCCGGCGGGAGAGCGACATCTCCTGCCCCCATTGCAACGAGGTCATGGAGACCTTCAACTACCGGGCCTACGACCTGCCCATCGACCACTGCAAGAACGAGCACGGTTACTGGCTGGACGAGGGCGAGGAGAAACGGGTCTTGGAGATCATGAAACAGCGCGTCGCGGACCTGAAACGCTCCAGCTCCGCCGAGGAGTCATGGTCCAAGTTCCTGGAGCGCGGCGGCAGCCGCTCCTTCCTCACCAAGGTCAAGGAAC